>NZ_JBHWWZ010000071.1:0-19443 GCF_042730275.1 Rhodococcus sp. NPDC060086 | reverse complement strand
GCCGCGGCCCGCACAGGACGTACGTCAGGCCGAATCCGGCGGCCACCACGGCGCCGCCGCCGACCGCGTCCAGCACCCAGTGGTTGCCGGTGGCCACGATCGTGGAGACCGAGCCCGGCCGTTCTGCTGTGCGCTGACCCTTGCGCACCCCGATCCACAAGCACACACTCACGAGAACGTGATTCTCTTCACATCCGATCAGCCTAGCTCAATCCTTACAAGGATAACAATACTTGTAGCGGTGGCCGGTTCATGATTAACTGCCAGACACCACTCGGGAGTGGCTTGCATCACTAGATTTCCATGAGAACCGGACATAGACCCCGCAAGCCGGAGTCGCTCCCGCTCGAACACTGCGGAACAACGTTCTCGCTGAGTGCGGATCGGCGTTCTCACACAGGAGGAGACCTACCTTGACGCAAGGGTCGCGCTACACAGGTCCAACCACACACCTCGCCGAAGGGTGGAGTCTCACACGGCTCACTTCCCCGAGCCGCCTGTACGGCGCAAACGGCATCCGCGCAGGCGCAGACGGTCGCATCTACGTCGCGCAGGTGGCCGGTAGCCAGATCAGCGCGTTCGATCCCGACAACGGCGCAGTGGAGACCATCAGCCCCAAGGGCAGCGCCATCGTCGCCCCCGACGACCTGGCCTTCCACCCCGACGGGGAGCTCTACATTACCGAGTACTACGACGGAAGAGTCAGCATCCGTTCCGAGGACGGAAGCACGCGCCTGCTGCGCGACGACCTCCCCGGCGTCAACGGCATCACCTTCCACCAGGGCCGGCTCTTCGTCGACGAGTGCCGCCCCGACGGACGCCTGATGGAAATCGACCTCAACGGCGGCGCACCGAAGGTGCTGGCCGAGGGCCTACAGCTTCCCAATGCCCTGGAGGTCGGGCCGGACGGCAAGCTGTACTACCCCGCTCTCGGCACCAACGACATCTGGCGCATCGATCCCGACGGCGGCGAACCCGAGCGCGTGGCAGGCGATCTCGGGGTCCCCGTCGCATTGAAGTTCGACTCCGAGGGCTACATCATCTCCCCGCAGGTGGGCTCCGGACAGGTACTCCGAATAGACCCGCGCACCGGCGACAGCACCGTACTCGCCGATATCGGCTCGGGCCTCGACAACCTCACCTTCATCGGCGATCGACTGTTCGTCTCGAGCTTCACCGGCCAGATCACCGAAGTCCTCGGTGGCGGCGAGACGCGCACCGCACTGGCGGACGGCCTCACCTGGCCGCTCGACCTGACCGTGGGAACCGACGGCACACTCTACGTCGCCGACGGAACCTTCTTGCTCGCACTAGAGCCGAACGGTGAACTCCGCACCGTCGCAATGCTTTTCCATCCGGGGTGGCCCGGCTACATCCGCGGCGTGACCTCCGTCGGCGACGGCGAGTTCATCGTCGCCGGCGACACCACGGTGTCACGCTACCGCCCCGGGTCCGCCGAGAGCGAGCTGCTGTTCGGCGGGCTCGAGCAGGCGTACGGCGTAGCGGTGTCCGCCACCGGAACCGTCGCGGTGGCAGACGTCGGTACGGGCAAGATCCACTCCGTCGGATCCGGGCAATCAGAGGTGCTGGCATCCGGTTTGAACGACCCGACGGGGCTTGCATTCACCTCGGACGGCACCCTCCTCGCCTCCGAAGCCGGAGCAGGACGGATCATCTCGGTGACAAGCGTCGGAGTCGACACCCTCGTCGACGGCCTCGAGCGGCCGCAGGGAATTCTGGTGCGCGACGGAAAGCTCTACATCGTCGATGTCGACGCCAAGACGTTGATCAGCGTCGATCTCGAGACCAAGGCGCAGCAGGTCATCGCACGCCACCTCCCGGTGGGCGCACCCGAGGGCGTGGCCCCGAAGCCGCTGAAGGGCATCATTCCGTTCGCCGGCCCACAGGGCCCGTTCGCCGGAATCGCCGCCGGCCCCGACGGCACCCTCTACATCTCCGCAGACGCCGAAGGCAGCGTCCTCGCGATCCGCGAAGGGAAGTGAGCATCCGATGAGCAACAATTTCCTCGACCTCACCGGTCGCATCGTCATCGTCTCGGGCGCCGCAGGCGGCGGCATCGGCACCTCGGTGACCCGCATGGTCGCGCAGGCCGGAGCCACCGTCATCGCTGTGAGTCGCTCCGAGGAGAACCTCAACAAACACATAGAACCACTTGCTACCGAGGGTCTTTCGGTTATCCCAGTGGCGGCGGATGCCGCGACCGACGACGGTATCGGCACGGTTCTCGACACCGTCCGACGGACCGACGGCAACCTGTACGGACTCGTGAACGTCGCCGGTGGAGCAGCACCTGCCACGTGGATGCCTGCCACCCGCGTAACGCGGGAGGACTGGCGGGCACTGATGACGCAGAACCTCGAAACGATGTTCTTCATGAGCCAGGCGGTTGCGGCGGAACTGAAGGACAAGTCACTGCCGGGCTCGATCGTCTCGATCTCGTCGATCAGCGGTATGAACACCGCGCCGTTCCACATCGCGTACGGAACTGCCAAAGCGGCACTCGTCGCCGCGACACGCACCATGGCCGTCGAACTCGCAACCGACAACATCCGGGTCAATGCCATCGCACCCGGCGTCACCGCGACACCGTCCTCCGGCACATACGTCGACCCCGACCCCGAGCGCGACCGTCGAGCAATCGCCATGGGTCGGCGGGGTCGGCCCGAGGAGCAGGCGGGGGCCATCCTCTTCCTGCTGTCCGACCTGTCGGGCTACATCACGGGACAGACAGTGCTCGTCGACGGGGGCCTGAACCTCAAATGGACCCATATGGGGGCCGACCACACGTCTCTGTTCCTCAAGGACGACACCTTCCGCACCGCCATCACTCGCTGAATCAGCCCCAGTTTCACGAGGAGGATCTCTCATGACCGACACCGTCGACAACATCCAGGAAACCGACTCCGAGACAACCGAACCGTTCTCCGAACCCTTGACGATCGGAGTCGAGGCGTACCTCTCGCAGGACTACGCCCGCGCCGAAGGCGACAAGCTGTGGTCCAAAGTATGGCAGCAGGTCGGCCGCGTCGAGGAGATCCCCAAGGTCGGCGACTACCTCACGTACGAAATCATGGACGATTCGCTGATCATCACGCGGACGTCACCCGACACGATCCGTGCCTACCACAACGTCTGCTCGCATCGGGGTCGCCGACTCGTCGACACCCCCGACGGCCAGCGTCAGGCGCGCGGCTGTGCCAAACAGTTCGTATGCGGCTTCCACGGATGGCGATACGACCTCGAGGGCAACAACACGTTCGCGGCGGAAGAGCCTGATTGGAAGAACGGGCTCACCCCCGACAAGACAAAGCTCGAGCACGTCCAGGTCGACACCTGGGGTGGATGGATCTGGATCAACATGGATCCGGACTGCGAGCCCTTGCGGGACTACCTCGAGCCCGCGGCAACTCTCCTCGATCACTTCCAGCTCGAGAATATGCGCTACCGCTGGCGCAAGTGGCTCGTGTTCGACTGCAACTGGAAGGTCGCCCTCGAGGCGTTCATGGAGACCTACCACGTGCCCTACACGCATCCCGAGTTCATGAACTTCGGCAAGTTCCTCGGCTGGTCGAGGGCCCAGGGCAAACACAGCAACATCGGCTATGACGCGCCGAAGGGCATGGAGGAGAACCAGGCGAAGTTGCGGATCGGCAGCGGGCCCGACGCTCGCAAGGCGACAATCGAGATGCAGAACTTCACCTGGGAGAACGCGAACACCAACACCACACGGACTCTCGTCGACGCCGCGCAGCGACTCGTCGACGAGCTTCCCGAAGGCACCCCTCCCGACCAAGTGTTGCGACACTGGCTGGATTCCGCGCGACGCGACGACGCGGAGCGGGGCGTCGTCTGGCCGACCGTCCCACCGGAGATCGTCGCCAAGAGCGGCACCGCGTGGCAGATCTTCCCGAACTTCCAGATCGGGCATGCCCTGAACAACATGCTCTGCTACAGCGCTCGCCCCTACGGCGACGACCCCGACAAGTGCATCTTCGAAGCCGCCGTGTACGAACTCTTCCCCGCCGGCGAGGAGCCGGAGACCGAATGGGAGTTCGCGCCGCCGGAAGATCCGGGCTGGCGCACCGTGCTGCCACAGGACTTCCACAACATGGCGGCAGTTCAGAAGGGCATGAAGACCCGCGGATTCTCGGGTCCGAAGCCGAACCCGTACCGCGAGCGCAGCGTCGTCAATCTGCACCACAACCTGGCCACCTACATGGGCACCGGCGCTCCTCGCGATCTCGCCTGACTCCCGAAACCCCACTAACCGAGGACATTCACATGCAACCCTGCGCCCCATCGCAGACACCCGAGGTCGATCAGGAAGCCCTGCACCGGAAGTATCTCCTCGAGCGCGACAAGCGTCTTCGTACCGACGGCCAGCAGCAGTACCTCGAGGCCGACGACGAATTCGAAGAGTTCTACACGGGCGATCCGCACCTGCCGGTGGAGCCACGTGAACCGATCATCGGCGAGATCGAGGTCGTGATCCTCGGTGGCGGCTTCAGCGGCCTGATCACTGCGCATCGGCTCCAGCAGCAAGGTGTCGAGGACTACCGGATAATCGAACTCGGCGGCGACTTCGGCGGCGTCTGGTACTGGAACCGCTACCCGGGTATCCAGATCGACTCGGATGCGTATTGCTACCTGCCGTTGCTCGAGGAGACGGGCTACATGCCCAAGGAGAAGTTCTCCAAGGGTGACGAGTGTTTCGAGCATGCCCAGCGCATCGGACAGCACTTCGGGCTGTACGACAAGGCCGTCTTCCACACCCTGATCCAGTCTCTGGAGTGGGACGAGGAGATCAAGCGCTGGCGTATCAGCACCAACCGCGGCGACGAGATCCTCGCCCGCTTCGTCGTGATGTGCCAGGGCCCGTACAACCGGCCGAAGCTTCCGGGCATCCCCGGCATCAAGGACTTCAAGGGCCATACCTTCCACACTGCCCGGTGGGACTACGACTACACCGGCGGTGACCTGCACGGCGGGCTCGACAAGATCGGCGACAAGCGGATCGCTGTCATCGGCACGGGCTCGAGTGGAATCCAGGCGATCCCGCATCTCGCGCGCGGGGCGAAGCACCTGACCGTTTTCCAGCGGACACCGTCCTACGTCTTCGAACGCGCCAACTATCCGACCGACCCGGAATGGGTGGAGAGCCTGAAGCCGGGTTGGCGGGCAGAACGACAGCGCAACTTCCACAACGCCGCATTCGCGTTCTACAACCCGGGCGAGCCCGACCTCATCTGCGACGGCTGGACCGAGGTCGCGCGCAACCTGGCCGCGAAGCTCAACGAGACCAACGGCTGGGCCGCCCTCGCCGATCCGGTGAAGTTCCTCGAACTCAAGGAGATCGAGGACTACAAGGCGATGGAACGGCTTCGTCAGCGGGTCGAGGCGATCGTCGAAGACCCGGAGACCGCGGAGACGTTGAAGCCGTACTACCGCAACATGTGCAAACGCCCCGTCTTCAACGACGAGTACCTGCCCACCTTCAACCGCGACAACGTCACCCTCATCGACGTGTCCGACACGAAGGGCGTCGAACGCATCACGGAGAAGGGCATCATCGCGGACGGCGTCGAGCACGAATTCGATTGCATCGTCTTCGCCAGTGGGTTCGAGATCACCACGGCGCTCGAGCGTCAGTTCGATATCGCGCCGTTCACCGGCCGCGAAGGTACCTCGCTCTACGACCACTGGGGCAAAGGCTTCCGCACTCTGCACGGAATCATGGCGCACGGATTCCCGAACCACTTCGCGACCGGGTTCGTCCAGGGCGGCGTCACCGCGGCCACCACGCTGATGTTCGAGCAGCAGGCCGACCACATCGCGTACATCATCAAAGAAGCGCAGACCCGTGGCGTCACGCACGTCGAGCCGACGACGGAAGCCGAAGAGGGCTGGGTTCAGACCGTTCGTCAGTATTCGGTCGACAACAGCACCTTCACGACGGAGTGCACGCCCGGCTACTACAACAGTGAGGGCGAACCGAACGGACGGTCCTTCCTCGGGGATCCGTTCTGGGGCGGATTCTACGAACTCACCGAGCTGTTCGAGAACTGGCGCAGCACCGGGAAGCTGGAAGGTCTGGTGCTCGAGAAGTGACATTCCGATTCGACGGTCGCGTCGCTGTCATCACCGGTGCCGGACGGGGGCTGGGACGCGACTACGCCCTGTTGCTCGCCTCACTCGGAGCGAAGGTCGTGGTCAACGACCCCGGCGCCGCGATCAGCGGCGAGAACGTCGACGCCGGACCGGCGCACGAGGTGGTCCAGGAGATCCGGGTCGCCGGCGGTGAGGCTGTTGCGTGTGTCGAGTCCGTCGCGACCGCCGAGGGCGGTCAGGCGATCATCGCGGCTGCCCTCGACAACTACGGCCGTATCGACATCCTCATCCACAACGCGGGCAACAATCGCTACGCGTCGTTGTCGGAGATGTCGTACGACGATTTCGATTCTGTACTCGACGTGCACTTGAGGGGGGCGTTCCACGTTGTCCGCCCGGCATTCCCGCTGATGTGTGAAGCGGGATACGGACGGATCGTCCTGACCTCCTCGATCGGCGGCATCTACGGCAACGCGAACGTCGCCAACTACGCAGCATCGAAGGCCGGGATGATCGGGCTGTCCAACGTCGCGGCGATCGAAGGGGCCGATCACGGGGTCAGATCCAACGTGATCATTCCCGCTGCGCTGACCAGACTGGCCGAGGGACTCGACACGTCCGCTTACCCACCGATGGGCCCGGAACTCACTGCGCCGCTCGTCGGGTGGCTCGCACACGAATCATGCTCGGCCACCGGCGAAATGTATGCCGGCATCGCCGGAAGAATGGCGAAAGTGTTCATCGCCGAGACGCCCGGCGTGTACCGGCCGTCCTGGTCGATCGACGACGTCGCCGACAACATCGACGTCATCCGCGACACGAGCGACCCCTGGATCCTGCCGGCCGTCTCGGGCCACGTCGACCACATCACGAAAAGCTTTGCGATAGCCACGGAGGGAAATACGCATGTCGGTTAAGGTCTACGAACGAATTCTGGATCTCTTCGAGGCCGAAGGTATCAACACGATCTTCGGCATTCCGGACCCGAACTTCGTTCATCTGTTCCGCCTCGCGGAGGAACGCGGCTGGAATGTCGTTGCCCCCCACCACGAGGAGTCCGCCGGGTTCATGGCGGAGGCCGTCTCACGCATGACCGGCAAGGCCGCGGTGTGCATCGGCACCCTCGGACCCGGCCTGGCGAATCTCGCCGGCGCCATCATGTGCGCCAAGGTCGAGAACTCACCCGTCATCTTCCTCGGTGGCCAGCGCGCCCGCATCACCGAACAGCGCGTTCGGCGCGGCCGGATCCAGTTCGTTCAGCAGATGGCGCTCGTCGAGAATTCGGTGAAGTATCACGCGAGCATCGAGTACCCCGAACAGACCGACGAGATCATCCGTGAGGGACTCCGCAAGGCGCTCTCGGGAACCCCCGGCCCGGTCTACATCGAGTACCCGCAGAACGTCATCCTGGAAGAAATCGATGCTCCTCCGGTACTGCCGCCCGAAAGGTACCGCCTCGTGGGGCAGACGGCCGGAGCCGACCTCGTCGCCAAGGCAGTCGAATTGATCGGGGCCGCAAAGCAGCCCGTTCTGCTCGTCGGCCACGGAGTGCACACCTCCAGGGCCGGAGCCTCCGTGAAGGCCCTCGCCGACCTCATGGCATGTCCGGTCATCCAGACATCCGGTGGCACCTCCTTCATCGAGGGCCTCGAGGACCGCACGTTCCCGTACGGCTTCTCGGCAGCATCGATCGATGCCGTCGTGAAATCCGACCTGTGCCTCGCGATCGGAACCGAACTCGGCGAGCCCGTCCACTTCGGACGCTGGCGGCACTGGGTCGCGAACGAAGCGAACCGCAACTGGATCCTCGTCGAACAGGATCCCACATCCATCGGCGTGAACCGCCCGATCGATGTTCCGCTGGTCGGCGACCTTCGGGCAATCGTTCCGCAGCTCGTCGAAGCCCTGAAGGACTCCCCACGCACACCTACTCCCGAGCTGGAGGGCTGGATCAAGCAGGAGGCCGAGCAGCTCGCCGAACTGGCCGAGACCGCACCGTCCGGGATGTCCCCCGTGCATCCGGCTCGCCTCATCGTCGAGGCCACGAAGGCGTTCCCCGCCGACGGGATCATGGTCCGCGACGGTGGCGCCACCACGATCTTCGGCTGGACGTACTCGCAGGCCAAGCCGCACGATGTGATGTGGAACCAGAACTTCGGGCACCTCGGCACGGGTCTCCCCTACGCCGTCGGCGCCGGTGTCGCCGCGGGCGGCAAGCGTCCGATGATGCTGATCACCGGCGACTCGTCGTTCCAGTTCCACATCGCCGAACTGGAAACGGCTGCGCGAGTGGGTCTGCCGCTCGTCTGTGTCGTGGGCGTCGACTACGCCTGGGGACTCGAAGTGGGCGTCTACAAGCGCACCTTCGGACACGACTCGCTCGAGACCGGCGTCCACTGGAGCAAGGAAACCCGCCTCGACAAGGTCGCGGAAGGCTTCGGATGCTACGGCGAGTACGTCGAGCGCGACGAGGACATCGCACCCGCGATCAAGCGGGCATACGCCAGCGGCAAGCCGGGTGTCATCCACGTCGCGGTGGATCCCAAGGCCAACTCGGAGGAAATGCCGAACTACGACGAGTTCCGCACGTGGTACGCCGAAGGCCAGCAGTGACTTTCGCAGGCCGAAGGCCAGCAGTGACATCCGTACAGGACCAGACGAGAGAACCGGGTAGCCATGCGTGAATATCTGAAGTTCTACATCGACGGACAGTGGATCGATCCTGCCCAGTCGGACACCTTCGAGGTCATCAACCCTGCGACCGAAGAGGTCGCAGGCACGGTGTCGCTCGGATCGTCGGCAGACGTCGACAAGGCCGTGTCCGCTGCACGACGTGCTTTCCCCTCCTGGTCGGCAACGAGTCGCGAGGAACGACTCGCACTGCTCGAGAAGATCCTCGACGTGTACCAGCGGCGTATGGGCGACATCGGCGCCGCGTTGACCGAGGAAATGGGTGCCCCCACCGCGCTGGCGAACGGGTTCCAGGTGAACCTCGGTCTCGGGCATCTCACCACCGCGATCGAGGTCCTCCGGAGCTTCGTCTTCGAAGAGCAGCGCGGTGGCAGCCTCGTCGTCAAGGAGCCCATCGGGGTGTGCGGCCTGATCACCCCCTGGAACTGGCCGATCAACCAGATCGGTGTCAAGGTGTTCCCTGCTCTGGCCACCGGCTGCACCATGGTGCTCAAGCCGTCGGAGCAGTCGCCGTTCAGCGGTCAGGTCTTCACTGAGATCCTCGAGGAGGCCGGTGTTCCCTCCGGTGTGTTCAACCTCGTTCAGGGCGACGGCCCCGGTGTCGGCCGCGCGCTCTCCGGCCACCCCGATGTCGACATGGTGTCGTTCACCGGGTCGACGCGTGCCGGCGTCGACATCGCCGTCAATGCGGCCCCCGGAGTCAAGCGGGTCACGCAGGAACTCGGTGGGAAGGGCCCGAACATCATTCTCGACGACGCAGATCTCGCCGCGAATGTCGGTGCAGGCGTGGCCACGATGATGGTGAACTCGGGTCAGACCTGCAGTGCCGGCTCGCGCATGCTGGTCCCGGGTGAGCGAATGGAGGAAGTCATCTCCGTCGCACGTGAGGCTGCTTCGCAGGTAACCGTCGGTGACCCGACCGGGGATGCAGCGATGGGCCCTGTGGTATCGAAGGCCCAGTTCGACAAGGTTCAGAGCCTGATCCAGACGGGGATCGACGAGGGCGCCACCCTCGTCGCCGGCGGTGTCGGGCGACCCGACGGGCTGACGACCGGCTACTTCGTGCAGCCCACCGTCTTCGCCGACGTCAAGAACGACATGACGATCGCCCGCGAGGAGATCTTCGGACCGGTGCTCACCATTCTGGGCTACGACAGTATCGACCACGCCATCGAGATCGCGAACGACACCGAGTACGGCCTCGCCGGATTCGTGGCCGGCGCCGATCTCGATCAAGCGCGCGCCGTGGCACGTCGTATTCGAGCGGGGTCGGTCGCGATCAACGGCGGTTTCGACTTCGGGGCGCCGTTCGGCGGCTACCGGAAGAGCGGAAACGGACGTGAGTGGGGCGAGTTCGGCTTCCACGACTACCTCGAGACCAAGGGTATTCTCGGGTATACGCCTGCGGACGGCAGCTAGCCATGGGTGACTCAGATCTGAAAGTCCTTCTCGCGCATCACGAGGTCCGCGCATGCATAGTCCGACTCGCGCGCGGTGAGGACCGCCGTGACGACGAGGCGGTCAGCGCATCGTTCTGGCCCGACGCAACCGTGGATTTCGGAATCTTCGCCGGCTCGTTCGACGATTACCTCGCGTGGGTCGTTCCGGGCTCACCCGCCGTTCTGCTGACACAGCATCTGCTCGGGCAGACGCACATCGAACTGGACGGCAACACCGCCCTGACCGAAACCCATGTCACCGCGTACCACCGCGTCGATATGGGAACCGAAGAGCGCGACACGGTGCTCGGTGGCCGCTACCTCGACCGTCTGGAAGAGCGCGACGGGCAGTGGCGGATCGCGGAGCGCACGATGCTCTACGACTGGTCCCGCGACGACGGTGTGTCCGTGGATTGGTCGCAGGGCCTCATGGGCACGCCATTCAGCGGCGACCACTTCACCGGCAAGGCCACCGGTGATCACAGCGAAGTCTTCTTCGACGCCGGATCCCTCGCTACGCAGCAATAGACGTCCAGACAGAAGGAGTTCGGAAATGGGTGCGTTGTCGGGCAGAGTCGCTGTCGTCACGGGTGCCAGCCGCGGTATCGGCAAGGGCATCGCCCTGGCTCTCGCGGAGCAGGGCGCCACCGTGTACGTCACCGGGCGCACGGTGACGCCCGGCTCGCACCCACTTCCGGGCACCGTCGGCGACACCGCGGCGGAGTGCGATCGACGCGGAGGCACAGGTGTTGCAGTCCAGGTCGATCACGCGAACGACGAACAGGTTGCCGCGCTCTTCGACCGCGTCGAACGCGAACAAGGGCGCCTCGACATCCTGGTCAACAATGCGTTCGCCCTTCCCGACGATCTGACGGATCCCGAGCCGTTCTGGGAGAAGCCACTGTCGAATTGGGAGATGGTGGATGTCGGTGTCCGATCGAACTTCGTGGCGGCGCGGCACGCCGCCATGATCATGGCTCCCCAGAAGTCGGGACTCATCGTGGCCGTCTCCGGCTACACCGGCGTCGCCTACACCTACGGTGTCCTCTTCGGGACGGCCAAGTCCGCAGTGGATCGAATGGCACGCGACATGGCCGTCGAGTTGCAGCCGTACCACGTCGCATCCGTGTCCATATGGCAGGGTCTGACATTCACGGAGCGCGCCGAGCGGAACCTGGCGGCCATCCCCGGACTCACGGAGGGCGCCGCCACCCGCCCCGAGAACGGCTGCTCACCGGAGTTCGCCGGTCGCGTCATCGCCGCTCTCACACAGGATCCCGCAATCATGAGCCGCTCGGGCGGCACCTTCATCACCGCCGAACTGGCGGAGGAGTACGGCGTCACAGATATCGACGGCCGCGAAATCCCCTCACTTCGCTCGACCCGCGGCGAACCGATCTGGTCTCCGATCGCGGAAGCAGATGGTTCAGGACTCGGTGTCGGGCAGACCCCCTCCCCTTCCTCCTCACTGCAACGGAGCACACCATGAGCACGCCGGTGACATCTCTCTCGTCCGACAGAATCGCCAAACTCGAAGCACTTCTGGATCGCCAGGAGATCCTCGATACGCTGACCCGCTTCAGCCGGGCAATGGACCGATTCGATCGAGATCTGTTCCTCTCTGCCTTCCACACCGATGCGACGATCGCCGCGGGTAGTTTCGTCGGCGGGCCGGTGGATCTCTACGACTGGTCCACCGCAATGCACGCGCAGGGACAGAAGGCCACTCACCACAATCTGTTGAACCACACCTGCGATCTCGACGGCGACACAGCCCACGCCGAGACGTACTACCTGTTCGCAGGCCGAAACATCGACGACAGCAATTGGATTGCCGGCGGACGCTACATCGACAGGTTGGAACGTCGCGACGGCGAGTGGCGGATCGCACTCCGCACCAACGTGATCGAGTGGTCGGGAATGGTTCCGTCGATGGACATTCCCTTCGCAGACGTCCCCGATGTCTACGCCAACGGCACTCCGGCCCGCGATGCGAGCGACCCCTCCTACACGCGCCCGCTGGCGAACGTCCGGCAGCCGAGCATTCCGAGCTGACGGCGCGGGCCGCACCCCACCGCACAACAGTCTCTCAAGGTTGAACAACAGCGAGGAACGACCGATGGACACCCTCAACATCAGAAAGCTCAGCGACAAGGTAGGAGCGGAGATTCTCGACGTCGATGTCGACCGGCTGCTCCACGACGACGAACTCCCGGCTGCGTGCCTGGAAGCCTTGGAAGAATACGGCGTGTTGCTGTTCCGCGAGCTAGGTGCCGACGACGAAGCCCAGGTGGCATTCGGTCGAAAGCTGGGTACTTTGCGGAAATTTCCCGCGGTTCCTCCCGCCACGGAAGAAATCATGGAGATCAGTTTCGATCCTGACAACGGAAATGCGGAGTACCTGGCGGCCAACATCTTCTGGCACATCGACGGCCTGACCGACGACGTCGCATCGAAGGCATCGATGCTCAGCGCCCGAATCATTCCCGACGAGGGCGGCGAGACCGAATTCGCCAGTACCTACTCGGCATACGACGATCTGTCCGACGAGGAGAAGGAACAATTCGCCGATCTCCACGCGATCTACACGTTCGAGGCGATTCAGCGTCGGTCCTATCCGAATCCGACACAGGCACAGCTCGACGAGTGGGCATCCCGGACCCCTCGGGAGCATCCCCTGGTCTGGGAACATGATTCGGGACGTCGCTCTCTGGTGATCGGGGCGTTCGCGTCCCATATCGTCGGAATGGACTTCGATGAGGGCCGGGCTCTGTTGGAGGATCTCGAGAAGCGGGCGACCACACCGGATCGGGTGTACCAGCACACCTGGTCTGTCGGCGATCTGGTGATCTGGGACAACCACGGCCTGCTCCACCGTGCCTGCGCGTTCGACCACAACAAGCCGCGCGTGATGAATCGTTCGACCGTCGCCGGACGCGAACCGATCAAATGAGCGATCGCACCGCGATCGTGATCACCGCTCCCGCTCGAATCGAAGGGATCCCACCCCAATGTCCCGGATACCACCTCTCCCCCAGGACGACTGGACCGAGGAGATCGCGACCTACATCGCCGGTTTCCGATCGGCGGTTGCAAGCAGCGCACCGGAAGAGAACCGGCAGCCGGGGACGAACCTGCTCGGAACCCTGGCACAGCATCCTTCACTGGCGATGGCGTTCCTGAGTTTCAACCGCCACCTGCTGTCGCAGTCCACCCTGTCGGTCCGGCAGCGGGAACTTCTCGTTCTCCGCGTTGCTTCGCTCCGCCGTTCGGACTACGAGTGGGCACAGCACGTCATCCTTGCCGATCGAGCAGGTATCACCGCCGACGAGATCGCCCGCATCGGCGAGGGGCCCGACGCTGAGGGCTGGTCAGCCATCGAACGGGCGCTGGTCACCGCCGCCGACGAGCTGGTCGTCGACGGCGCGATCAGTGATGGTACGTGGGCCGCGCTCTCAGGCGAGCTCGACGATCGACAACTCATGGACGTCGTGTTCACAGTGGGTTGCTACGCCATGATGGCGACCGCGCTGCGGTCTTTCGGCGTGGAACCCGAGCCCGGTCTCCTTCCGTATCTGCCCAACCATCCGGTCTCCTCCCGCGACTGAGTCGAGAAAGTGGGATCCACAGGTGAAGAAGCATCACATCGGCGTCATCGCCGCGGTTGCTGCACTTGCTCTGTCGTCATGCAGTTCGGACGGCGGGGACGACAGCACCGGAGCCACCCCGACCGGTGATCCGATCGTCATCGGCGCGTTGGCTCCGATCAAGGGCGCGTCTGCATATCCGCAGACCGCGTACGGCCTCGAAGCCGGCGTGCACTACGTCAACGAAGTGCTCGGCGGTATCGACGGGCGTCCCCTCGAAGTCGACGTGTGCGGTGGCGACGGCAGCCCCGAGACCGCGATCAGTTGCGCCAACGGCTTCGTCTCGAAGGGTCTTCCTCTCGTGATCGACGCGGTCGACCAGAGCATGGGGGCGGCGGTGCCGATTCTGGCGTCGGCGGAGATCCCCATCGTCGGTACGCTCGCAGGATCGTTCGTCGCGGATTCCGCCGAATACGGGCAGGCGTTCTACTTCACCGGCCCGGTCTCGTTCGCCGCGCTCTCGAGCATGTCGGTCCTCGACACCATGGGGAAGTCGAAGGCCTCGCTCGCCGTCAACGAGTCGCCCACCTCCCATGCGTACGTCGACGATCTGATCATGCCGATCGCCGACAAGATGGGGATCGATGTGAAGGTCCAGTATCCCCCCGCGTCCGGCGCCAACTTGAATGTCGTGGCAGCGACCCAGCTTTCCGAGGAACCGGACATGGCGGGCGTCATCGCGCTCCCCGAAGACGGCTGCACCGGTCTCTTCCAAGCTTTGCGCAGGCAGGGCTACGACGACACGATCCTGGCCGGATCGTGCTCGCAGTTCATCGAGGACATGGGAACCGACGCCGAAGGTATCGTCACCCAGCCCCGGCTCTGGGTGCCCCTCGCGAAAGACTCCGCGCCCGCTGAGGTCCAGGAGCAGTTGGATATCTTCGCGGACTCCATGGATGCGGTCGGATACGGCGACGAACTCTCGTCCCGGTCGATCTACACGTTCGCGGCTCTGGTCAATATCGCGGAGATCCTGACCGGATCGGAGGAGATCACCTCGACCACCGTGACCGACACGTTCAAGGGACTGAAGGACTTCCCCACCTTCGCCGGTCCGACCGTGACGTGCGATGGGCAACAGTGGCCGGGTGTCGCTACCACGTGCAATGCACAGGCGATCTTCTTCGAAGTGCAGGAGGACGGAACGCTCCGGTCGGTGGACGAAGCCGGATACATCGATCTCGATCCTTCGCTTATGCCCTCCTCCTGACGGCACCGAGTCGACGACACACGCAGCGGAGTAGCGCATGAGCACCTATCTGCAATTCATCGTCCTCGGATTCGGCCTCGCGGCGGTGTATATCGGCCTCGCCAACGGACTGCTTCTCGTCTACCGATCGACGGGGATCATCAACTTCGCGCAAGGCGCGACCGCGATGTGGGGCGCCTACGTCTACGCGCAACTGCTCATCGACGGCACCTTGGTGCTGCCGATCGGAAGTATCGAATTCGACGAGGTGCCGTCGGTACCGGTTGCGCTGGCACTCGGCCTGGTGATGGCGGTCCTGCTCGGAGTCGCGGCCCACTACCTGGTGTTCAGGCCGGTGCGTCGCGCACCCGCGCTGGCGCAGGTGGTGGTCTCCGTCGCACTGATGCTCACCGTCCAAGCGTTGGTGGTCATCAGATTCGGACCGAACAGCATCCCGATCGAGTCGATGATCCCCTCCGGATCGATCTCGCTGTTCGGCACCTCCGTGTCGTCGGCGGAGGTCGTGATGGTCGCGATCATGCTGGTGTTCTCGGTGCTGGTGTGGGCATATCTCCGCTTCACCAGAGCCGGCGCAGCGACTCGTGCCGCTGCGGAGAACGAGCGTGGTGCAACCCTTCTCGGGTTCTCACCCGACCGACTCGCAGCGATCGCGATGGTGATGGCCTCGGTGGTGAGCACGATCGGTGTCCTGCTCGGGGCATCCCTGACGGGTCTCAATCCGTTGAACTATTCGTTGCTCGTCGTTCCGGCGCTCGCGGTGCTCCTGGTCGCGCGGATGGAATCCGTCGCAACGATCGTGATCGCCTCGCTGGCGCTCGGGGCGTTCCAGTCGGTGCTCAACCTGCTCGCCGGTGAGAGTTGGTGGCCCACGTGGGCGCAGTCCGGCGTCGATCAGGTCGTGCCGTTCTTCGTGGTCATCGTCGTACTGTTCGTCTTCGGCGGACGCTTGCCCTCGCGTGGGTCGCTGCAGACGATCAAGCTGCCGGACGTCACGATCCCTCGTTTCCGTCCTATCCCCGCCGCGCTCGTGATCGTGGTGACCGGTGTGCTCCTCGCGGTGTCGTCCGGCACCTACCGATTCGGTCTGACGTACTCGATCATCCTGATGCTGCTGGCGTTGTCGTATGTGGTCATCACCGGTTACCTCGGCCAGATCTCGCTGGCCCAGGCGGCGTTCGCGGGTGCAGCGGGATTCACGCTCTCGAAGGTGACGACGAACTGGAGCATGCCGTTCCCGATTGCGCTCGTCTTCTGCTCACTCGTGGCAGCCCTGCTCGGCATGCTGGTGGCATTGCCTGCCTTCCGGATTCGTGGTGCACAGCTGGCCATCGTGACCATCGCGGCAGCCCTGGCCATCGAGCGGTTCATCTTCAACAACTACAGTCTCACCCCGCCGTCGGGGAATCCCATCGCGAATCCCACGCTGTTCGGTCTGAATCTCGGGGTCCGCGAGGGCAGCGACATCGCACGCCTGTCGTTCTCCTTCACGGTCCTTGTGGTCGCGGCGATCGTGGTGTGGGCGTTCATCCGGATCGCCTCGGGCGACACCGGTCGCGCCTTTCTCGCAGTGCGGGCGAACGAGCGGGCCGCCGCGGCCGCGGGCATCGACGTCCGGTTGACCAAGCTCATCGGGTTCGGGCTGTCCGCGTTCATCGCCGGTGTCGCGGGCTGTCTCATCGGATACAGCGCCGGTCAGCTCTCGGCCGAGTCGTTCACCGTGTTCGTCGGCCTGCAGGTGCTGGCGGTTGCGTATCTCGGCGGCATCACCTCGTTCAGTGGCGCGGCGATCGCGGGCATCATCGGTCCGCTCGGAATCGTCTACGTGTTGGTGCACAACATCTTCGACCTGGGCGACTACTACGCTCTGATCTCCGGGATCGCGTTGATCGTCACCGCGATCATGAATCCGATCGGAATCGCCGGTGAAGCAAGCAGACTCACCGCACTTCTGCGCGCCAAACGGCGCAGGCCTGCGGCAGGCACGGATTCGTCCGCATCCGAGTCCGGCGATGCAGTCGACCAGGGAAAGGTGGCGGTGGCAGATGTCCGATGACACACAGGGCGGCTTGTCGGCCCAGGATGTCACCGTGCGCTATGGCGGTGTCGTGGCGAACGAGAACGTGTCGCTGGAGGTCCGTCCCGGCGAGATCGTCGGCCTGATCGGGCCGAACGGCGCCGGCAAGACGACGTTCGTCGACGCAGTCACCGGATTCATCGACTACGACGGAACGATCACCCTCGACGGCACCCCGATGAACGGTATCCCGCCGCATCAGCGTCGCCGCACGGGTCTCTCGCGCACGTGGCAGTCGGGCGAGCTCTTCCCGAACCTGAGCGTGAACCAGAATGTGGTCGCGGCAATGCGGCCGGGCGGTCTTGCAACGCTGTGGCGGGACCTGGTCGGGCGTCGGCGGGGCGAAAGCAACAAGGTCGTGGACGCGACTCTGCGGTCGGTGGGACTCGGCGACGTCGGCGACACTCTCGCACGGGATCTCACGCTCGGACAGCAGAAGCTCGTCGGTGTCGCACGGGCACTCGTCGGCAATTGTCGCGTTCTTCTGCTCGACGAGCCCGCTGCGGGACTCGACAGTCAGGAGAGTGTCGAGTTCGCAGAGCGCATCCGGGCGGTGGTACAGGATGGGCCCGGTGCACTGCTGATCGACCATGACATGTCGCTGGTTCTGGGTGTATGCGATCGCATCTACGTCCTCGAGTTCGGCAAGGTCATCTTCTCGGGAACTCCGGAGCAGGCCAGAAAGGATCCCGCCGTGATCGCTGCATATCTTGGCGCACCGATGGAGATCACCCATGGCTGACGTTGTCTCCACCGAAGGCCCTTTGCTCACCGCAGAGTCCCTGACCTCCGGATACAACGGAGTCGTCGCAGTCGCCGACGTGAACCTCTCGGTCGCGGCTGGGGAGGTGCTCTCGATTCTCGGACCCAACGGCGCGGGAAAAACCACCACCCTGTTGTCGCTCGCCGGACTGCTCCCCACGATGAAGGGGCGGGTGACGGTCCTGGGCGAGCCGGTCGACACTGGACGGCCCTACCGGATGGCGCGTCGCGGCATGCGGTTCGTGCCCGACGACCGCGGCCTCTTCCCTTCCATGACAGTGAATGAGCACCTCCGGTTGGCCCGACGTCGGCCCGACAAGACCCGCGAGAGCATGGTCTTCGCCAGGTTCCCCGCCCTGGCGAACCTGCAGTCGAGGACGGTCGGGCTACTTTCCGGCGGGGAGCAGCAGATGCTCGCGATCGCGGTGGCGCTACTGGCCGAGCCTCGGTTGCTGATGGTCGACGAGATGAGCCTCGGGTTGGCGCCGATGATCGTCGAACAGATGTTGCCTGCCATCCGAGATCTGGCACACGACGAAGGCATCGCTGTCGTGCTCGTCGAGCAGCACGTCGGACTCGCACTGGCGGTGTCGGACCGGGCGTTGGTGCTCAACCACGGTCGGGTCGTGCTCGAGGGGGAGACAGGCGCGCTCCTTCGCGAACGCGATCGCGTCGAATCCGCCTACTTCGGTGCCGGCGAATTCGCCGACGATGAGTCCGACGGGTCCGAACGTCAGAGTGTGCTCTAGACCGTGTCTCGAGCCGGTGGGAACCGACGTCGCAGGTGTGCGCGGGTTGCGGGGTGCGGGACGGGAAGAAGCCGTTGGGTGTGCGGGTGTGGGTGTGCCCGTCGTGCGGGTTGGTGCTGGATCGGGATTACAACGCCGCTGTGAATGTGTTGCTCGCCGCTGGGCTGGTGGAGAGGGTAAACGCTTGTGGAGGGAGCGTAAGACGTGTGCTTGCATGCGCGGACCCGGTGAAGCAGGAACCCGCTGAACAGATCTTGCCGGATGGTGAGGCTGCGTAGGAATCCTCCGTGTTCACGCGGAGGAGGAAGTCAAGACGTAGGTCGTAGACGATTCGGGCCTCAGGGCGGATACCCGGGTGTCCCCCAGTTCCTAGTGTTTCGAGGCATGACTTCACGACCCTTCTCTTTCTCAACTCCAGTGATACGCCTGTCATTGACGACGGCGGCTGCCCTCGCTCTGATCGCGCTGGCTGCACTTCCTGTGCGCGAGGATCTCTACCTCGGCATCGCCGGTACGACATCCGACTCGAGCCTTCTGCACGGGCCGGCCGGCGCGGTCGCCGCCCGAGGATTGCTACTTCTCGTGGTCTTGGCCGCCATAGCTGCGGTGTGGTCCGGTCTGCGGGATCGGGCTGCATTCTGGCGGCTCGGAATGTGTCAAGGGGTTTGAGTCCAGTGGGTGTCAGGCGGCTATCGTGTCGTCCTCCACGGTGGCCTCGGGATCATCGGCTGGCCGGTTGATG
>NZ_JBHWWZ010000070.1:0-20085 GCF_042730275.1 Rhodococcus sp. NPDC060086 | reverse complement strand
ACTGGCCGTGCTGCAGAGGGGTAGTGGCTGTCGCATGACTCGAGGGGTCAATTTTCGGTTGCCGGAAAGGGGTCAGTTTTCAGGTGCCGTTGACACGGCCGATCAGCGGCCGGGCTGGCAGTCAACGGCCGCTGGTGATCTGCCCGCTGGAGATTTACTCAGCGCGGAGCGAAACCGGGACCGCACGCCATCACCGCGATCGGGCAGGTCGACGTGCGCCTACGTGCCGCGGGATCAGGGAGATGTATCAACTTCCCGGCAATGCCGAAAGACAGTTGACGAGCCTCACGACCGGGATACCCAGCGGAATCAGGATGACCGTCACGCACAGCAGCGCACCGACGAGCCAGAGCACGGCCGCAAGGACCCCCGTACTACTCACCCAGGCCCCGTAGCAGTTCCATGTTGACCTCCTGTCCATTTCTGCGCGCCTGCGCTCTGGGGTGCACCTGGCTGTGGAGCAATTCTGCACACCGGAGCGCCGCATCCCAGGGACGGAAACCCCTGGGGCGGAAGCGAGAGCGTGACCTCGATGAGGCGGACACAAGCGTGTACGCAAGGCCGACGTGTGCTTCGAGCGTCTGAAGTGTCTGGTGATGGCAGCAGCACTGATTGCCCGATCATCTGGTCCGCAGCCAAAGCATGGCCTCCGGCCCGCCCGCGCCGCGATTCACCGGACACGGATGACCAAAGAAGCGGTAACTCTTCTGCGGCGACGCACTTTCCGAGGAAGTCAGCGTTGCAGCCAACCCAGCGAGGAAGATATCGATGCCGCGTTCGAGTTCGGCGGAGCCGTCGTACGAGGGCCAGTGACGACGCCAACCCGCGCAGGAGCGGGAATTCTCCGATCGGCAGCCGATGTAGCCCCAGGCGCAGTAGGTCGTCGGATTCTCCGGGCTGCTCGACAAGTTTTTGCTTTTCGTCACCGACCCGCACAAACCTTGAGTGATACCCCCCAGGTCACGAAAATGCGCCCGGCGTGCGCATTTTACCCCAATTTTTTGAGTGTGTTCATGCAGGCGACGTGCATCCACCGATCCTGTGCAGGACTTACAGGAAAACAAGGCTCCACCTGGAATTATGATAGAGAAGGCCGTACGATACTCCCGTATTTCCCGAGAGGCCGCGCGGGAATGTCGGTGAGATCGCGGGAGCTGAGGAAGTTCAGTTCAGTGGGTAGAGCATCTCGGCGGTCGCGGCGTAGGCGATGTCGAAGTCGACGGCCAGCACGGCTTCGACCCGCCCGACCACCGCGCGTGGTTCCCAGCTCTGCCCGGTGCGGCTGCGCCACGCGGTACCGGCGGTGTCGATGCCCCACAACGAGCCGTCCTGCGCGGCGGAGAGCAACGCCAAGGACGGGGCGCCGGGTACCACGGTGAAGGTGAGCCCGGAGTCGGTGCTGTGTTGCAGCCCGGCGGTGGTAGTCGCCCACACCCCGCCGTCGGTGACAGCGAGCGCGGCCGCGGCCATCGGAGCGCCTGGGGTCCAGCTGGTTCCGCCGTCGGTGGAGGTCAGCAATCCGGTGGTGCCGTCGAAGCCGACCAGCAACATGCCGTCGGTGGCCAGGGCGTGAAAATCCACCTCGCCGGTCAAGGATTTCGGGGTCCAGGTGCGGCCGCCATCGAGGCTGTCGATCAGCCCCAGCGGGTTCGGCGCCGAACTCGACGGCCCCGGATGCCCGGACGCGAACAGACGGTCAGTGCCCGGCACCCCGGTCAGACCCATGAAGTCGTCGTCGGAGTCCCCAACGCGGGTGGTGCGCCCGTTCGACGCGATCTCGACGAGGCCAGTATGGGTGCCGGCCAGCACCACACCGCCGGAATCGAGGTGCAGACCGTGCAGATGATCGAGTGCCGGTTCCAACGCGGTGCCGGACACTTCCGATACTGAGGCTGGTGAGTCCGAATCCGCTGGGGCGGTGGTTTGTTCATCGGTAGCACAGCCGGCGAGGACAGCCACCGCAGCAACAGGAGCCAGGACACGCGCCCACCGGCGCAGGGGAAGAATCGACATGAGAGAAAGGAACTCGTTTCGGATCGATGGGGTGCCGGCTCAGGAGCGAGCCAGGCGGGTGGGGTCGAGGTCGAGGCGGCGCAGCAACTGGGCGTTGAGTGCCACGACGATGGTCGAGACCGACATCAAGATCGCGGCGACCGCCGGGGAGATCGCAACCCCCGCGAAGGCCAGCACACCGGCGGCCAGCGGCACAGCGATGACGTTATAGCCGGTCGCCCACACCAGGTTCTGCCCCATCTTCCGATAGCTGGCATGGGAAAGTTCGATGATCGACAACACCGCCCGCGGATCGTTCGCCGCCAGCACCACCCCGGCGGATTCGATGGCCACATCGGTGCCGGCACCAATCGCCACACCCACATCGGCGCGGGCGAGCGCCGGTGCGTCGTTGACGCCGTCGCCGACCATCGCAACCTTGTGACCGCGATCCTGCAATTCGGTGACCTTGGCGTCCTTGTGTTCGGGCAGTACCTCGGCAAAGACCTCGTCTATACCGAGATCTGCGGCCACCGCCTCGGCGACCTGC
Organism: Rhodococcus sp. NPDC060086; assembly: GCF_042730275.1. Lineage (NCBI taxonomy): Bacteria > Bacillati > Actinomycetota > Actinomycetes > Mycobacteriales > Nocardiaceae > Rhodococcus > Rhodococcus sp. NPDC060086. Next base: position 17,543 of record NZ_JBHWWZ010000070.1, on the reverse strand, counting down.
CGCGCGTCACCGGTGATCATCGCGACCTTCACCCCGCGAGCATGCAACGCGTCGATCGCCTGGCGCGATTCCTCGCGCACTGAGTCTTCGAGCGCGACCGCGCCGAGGACCCGCTCACTGTCGGCGACGTGCAACACCGACGCCCCGCGCGCCACCCACTGCTGAGTCACGGCGGTGACGTCGGCCGGTACCGACAACGACAGGTTGCTGAGCATGGCCGGGCCACCGACGGTCACCTCGGTGCCGTCGACGAGCGCGCGCACCCCACGGCCGGGCAGCGACCGGAAATCGGTGGCGATGACCTGCTCGGCCGCCGGGACCCGAGACTCGGCGGCGGCCACGATCGCCCGGGCAACCGGGTGCTCACTGTCGGATTCGACCGCCGCGGCCAGCGCCAGCAGCTGCTTCTCGCCGATGTCGGCGGTAGAGGTGACGCCAGTGACCTGATGCCGGCCTTCGGTCAATGTGCCGGTCTTGTCGAAGAGGACCACGTCGACGGTGCGCATGCGTTCGAGGGCGAGCCGGTCCTTGACGAGCACCCCGGCGCGGGCGGCGCGTTCGGTGGAGATCGCGATGACCAGTGGGATCGCCAAGCCGAGGGCGTGGGGGCAGGCGATGACCAGGACGGTGACGGTGCGGACCACGGCCTCGTCGATGTTGCCGAACAGCGACCAGACCGCGAAGGTGAGGATGCCGGCGATGGTGGCGAAGTAGAACAGGAATGCGGCGGCCTTGTCCGCCAGCGCTTGGGCGCGGGACGAGGAGGCTTGGGCGTCGGCGACCATCCGCTGGATCCCGGCCAGGGCAGTATTTACGCCGACTGCGGTGACCTGCACCCGCAGGGCACTGTCGGTGGCAACGGTGCCGGCGACGACGGTGTCACCCATCTGCCGGGTGACGGTCTTGGATTCGCCGGTGATCATCGATTCGTCGACCTCGGCGCGGCCGTCGGTGACGGTGCCGTCGGCGGGTACCCGGGCTCCGGCGCGCACCAGCACCAGATCCCCGAGCGCAAGCTCCGACAAGGGAACGTCGACGGTACCGGTGTCGGTGATTTTGTCCGCGGTGTCCGGCAGCATCGCCGCGAGCGCGTCGAGGGCGCCGGAGGCGGAGCCGAGGGCGCGCATTTCGAGCCAGTGCCCGAGCAGCATGATCACGATCAGCAGGGCCAGTTCCCACCAGAAGTCCAGGTTGAAGCCGCCGAGACCGAGGGTGGTGACCCAGGACGCGAGGAACGCGACGGTGATCGCCATGGCGATCAGCAGCATCATCCCGGGGCGGCGCGAGCGGAGTTCGGCCCAGCCGCCGGTGAGGAACGGCATGCCGCCGTAGACGAAGATCGCTGTGCCCAGGATCGGGGGGATCCACATGGTGCCGGGGAAGTCCGGCATGGTGTAGCCGAGCAGGTCGGCGACCATGTGGCTGAAGAACACCACCGGTATCGACAGCACCAGCGACACCCAGAACCGGCGGCGGAACATTTCCCCGTGTGCCCCGTGCCCGGCGTGCCGATCGTGGCCGCCATGTGCGTCGTGTTCAGCGGGGGTGTCGTGGCCGACGTAGGCGAGGTGCTCGTCGTGCGCATCGTGCTGCTGAGGTGGCGGGCTCTGGACGTCGGCGCCGGGATAGTGTCCGGCGGGCGGCGGGTCCGGGTGGGGGTGTCCGTGCTCCGGATGCGACATCGAAAGCCTCCTGGGTGGCGAGCCGAGAGGAAACCGGGCGGGGCCTGCCGGTTACAGGGTGGTCAGCAGCTCACGCATGGTCTCGATCTCCTGCTGTTGAGTGTCGACGATGGTGCGGGCCATCTCGACGGCGTCGGGGAACTGTCCGTCCTCGATCTCGGTCTGCGCCATGTCGACTGCGCCTTCGTGGTGGGCGATCATCTGGGTCAGGAACAGTCGGGCGGCCTCGGTGCCCTGTGCATCGGACAGGGCCTGCATGTCCTCCGCGCTCATCATCCCTTCCATCTCCATGCCCTCCATGTCGTTCATGCCCTCGTCCATTCCGGGCATGTCGTGGTCCGTCTCGGTCATCGCGGTGGGCTCGCCCCACTGCGCGAGCCAGGACTCGAGCTGTGCGATCTCCGGGCCCTGGGCGGCCTTGATCTGCTCGGCCAGGGCGGTCACGTCCGCGGGAACATCCTGCTTGGCCAGGAGCATGTCGCTCATCTCGATGGCCTGACTGTGGTGCGGGAGCATCATCTGCGCGAACATCACGTCGGCGTCGTTGTGCGCCGCGGCCTCGTCGGTGGTGGTGGTGGCCGAGGTCGTGGTGGGTGAGGTCGCGACGGTGGTGTCGGTGTCGGTCCCGGTGTCGCTGCATGCAGCGGCGGCGAACACCACCGCGAGTGCGGTGGCGCCGGCGGCGAGAATCTTCTTGTGGTTCATGGGATGTGTTCCTTTCTCGAACGGTCACAGACCGCCGTGACACCGAAGCCCGGGCACGGCCGGTCGGCGTGCTGGGCTCAGGCCAGGTAGGACACGGTGGTCATCATCCCGGCTTCCTGGTGATACGCGTTGTGGCAGTGCAACGCCCACTGGCCAGGGTTGTCGGTGTCGAATTCGATCTCGACGGTGCGCATCGGCCCGATCGTGACGGTGTCCTTCCGCAGCCCGGTGTCGGTGAGCGCGAAGGTATGTCCGTGCAAGTGCATCGGATGGAACATGTCCGACATGTTCCGCATCCGCAACCGCACCCGCTGCCCTTCGGTCACGTTCAGCGGCGGAATATTGGGGTGGGCACGGCCATTGAGCGTCCACCGGTACGGCGACATGGTCCCGCCCATATCCACACTGTGATACACATCGTGCTCTTGCTCGGCCAGGCGCACATAGTCGCGGGGCGCGAGGTCGGTGCCGAGCAGCACCCGCCGCTCCAGCTCGCCGGGGCGGGTCTGGGCAGGCAGCTCACCGGAAGCGGTGCGCACCAGGGCCTGTCCGTGTCCGGTCTTGCCTTCCGCCTGCGCAAACAGCGGGAATACGCCGTCGTCGAGGGTGACGAGCACATCGAAGCGCTCGCCCATGCCGATCAGCAGGGCGTCGGTGTCCTGCGGCACGACGGGGAAGCCGTCGGTGTGGGTGATCGTCATCCGGTGCCCGCCCAGGGCGACGCGGAAGGCGGTGTCGGCGCCGGCGTTGATGAACCGGATCCTCGCCCGCTGCCCGGGGGTTGCGGTGAACACGATCGGGTCCTCCGGGACGCGGCCGCCGACCAGAAAGTGTGGGTAGCTGACGTCCCCGGCGCCGCCGAGCAGCGGGGACAGCATGGTTTCACTCATGTCCACACCGTCCATGTCCATGTCCATGGCGCCGTGGTCCATCCCTCCCATCCCGCCCATCCCGGCATCGCCACTCTCACTCGGGGTGGCGCCGATGCCCAGGTCGCGGGCCACCTCGTCGGGGGTGCGGCCGGTGCCGTCGAGCCAGTCGTCGAGTACCACGATCCATTCGTGGTCGTATTTGCCGGGCTCGTTCGGGTCGTCGATGACCAGAGCCCCGTACAGGCCGCGGTCGAGCTGGAGCCCGGAATGCGAATGATAGAAGTAGGTGCCCGGATCCGGGACCGTGAACTCGTAGGCGAACCGCGCCCCGGCAGCGATGGGATCCTGGGTCAGCCCGGGCACCCCGTCCATGTCGTTGCTCAACGCCAGCCCGTGCCAGTGCACGCTCGTCTCGGCCGGAAGTTGGTTGTCGACCTCCACCCGCAGCAGATCCCCGGCACGGGCCCGGATCAGTGGCCCGGGCAGACTCTGGTCGTAGCCCCAGGTCGAGACGATACGCCCGCCGAGGTCCACCTCGACCGGGCGCGGCGTCAACCGGGCCGTGACCACCTGCTGGCCGCCCGGGCTGCGGCGCGCTTGCTCGGCACGGCGTACCGCAGTCGACGAGGGCTGCACGGGGGCACCGGTCGGCGAGCCCGAGCCGGAACAGGCCGCCAGGACTCCGGCGCCGGCAAGGACTGATCCGAGAAGGAAGGATCGGCGGGTCAGCTCAGCCATGGATATGCCCCTGCCGGTGATCGGTCGCGGTGGTGTCGTCGGGGTGCATCAGCACCTGCCGGCGGGCCATGAATTCGTCGAAGTCGATGTCGCCGCGGGCGAAGCGTGCTTCGAGCAGCTGCAGCGGATCGGCCTCCGCGGTGGTGCGACCAGGCCCGTGGGCGCGGTCGGTGCGGAACATCATGGCCACCAGGTAGATCACCACCGCCCAGAACGCGACCATGCACACGGCCATGACGATCCATCCGGTCCAGGTCAGCTCACCTGCCCAGCCCATCATGGTCGCCTCCTTTCCCAAGTTCGTGTCTCCAGCCTGGCGCGTGTACCCCCCGATTCCTGTGGAGGTCGTATGAAGATTTGCTCAAGAAGCCCCACCGAGGCGTCGACACCAGGAATGGCTGGCGAAGATGGACGACATGGACTCCTCCGCTCGCACCCCTACCGCGACCAGCGACCCGGCGGCGCCGCAGCGCCCACTGACCGGGTTGCGGGCGATGGTCGTCGAGGACGAGGCGCCGTTGGCGACCCTGATCGGCTCGTATCTCGAACGCGACGGGTTCGAGACCGCGATCACCGGTGACGGCGCCGACGCCGTCACCCTTGCCCGGCAGGTCGACCCCGATGTCGTGGTCCTCGATCTGGGCCTGCCCCATCTGGACGGGGTCGAGGTGTGCCGGCAACTGCGCACCTTCTCCGACGCGTATGTCGTGATGCTCACCGCCCGCACCGAGGAGATCGACACCCTCATCGGGCTGTCCGTCGGCGCGGACGATTACATGAGCAAACCGTTCAGCCCCCGGGAGTTGATGGCCCGCATCCAGGCCATGCTGCGCCGTCCCCGCACCGGTATCGCCGCACCGAGGCCGGCCGAAAGCGCCGCCGCGGATCTGGTCCACCGTGTCGGTGACCTGGCCCTCGATGTCGACGGCCGCGAGGTCACCGTCGCCGGGATGCCGGTGGCGTTGACCCGCACCGAATTCGACGTCCTTGCCGCCCTGGCACGCGATCCCGGCGTGGTGCTCACCCGGGCTCAGCTGATCGAGGCGGTGTGGGGGCCGAGCTGGACAGGGGATGAGCACCTCGTCGATGTGCACATCGGGCATCTGCGCCGCAAACTCTGCGACGACGCCACCCGCGGCCGTTACGTGCGCACCGTCCGCGGCGTCGGCTACCGGATGGGCACCGGAGCATGAACCCCCGAACCTCCGTGTCGGGGCCGTCGGAGCGGCGCGCGTTGACCGGGTCGAGCTTCGGCACCCGGCTGTTTCTCGCACTGACCGTGGTGGTGGTCGGCTGCGCCGTCAGCGCCTGGATCGTCGCCTCCGCACTCGCCCCCGGCATCTTCCACGACCACCTCGGCCAGGCCGGCATCGACCACAACTCCAGCCAGGCCGCCCACGTCGAAATGGCCTTCACCTGGGCGATCGTCCTCGCGTGGGGCATGGCGATTGCGATCGCGGTGCTACTGGCGCTGGCGGTGAGCTGGTATCTCACCCGCCGTGTCCAACGCTCGCTGACGGCGGTGACCACCTCGGCTGCCCGGATCGCGAGCGGCCGCTACGACACCCGCGTGCACAGCCCCGGGCTGGGCCGTGAATTCGACGAACTCGCAGTCACGGTCAATGAGCTCGCCCGCCGTCTCGAGGCCACCGAAAGCACCCGGCGCCGGATGCTGTCCGATCTCGGCCACGAGATGCGCACTCCAATCGCCACCCTCGACTCCTATCTCGAAGCCCTCGACGACGGCGTCCGCACCTTCGACGACGACACCCGCCAGGTGTTGCGCGGCGCCACCCACCGGCTGGGTCGTCTCGCCCAGGACATCACCGCGGTCTCACGCGCCGAAGAACATCTCACCCGCATCCGACCGGTGCCGACGACCACCGGTGCGCTGGTCACAGCCGCGGTCGATGCGGTGCGCGAACGCTACGAGAGCAAAGGCGTCGTGTTGCACAGCCGGATCGACGACTCCATGGTTGTAGCGGCAGATCCCGACCGTCTCGATCAGGTGTTGGGCAACCTGCTCGACAACGCCCTACGCCATACCCCGGCCGGCGGCACCGTCACCGTTGCCAGCAGTCGAGCGAACTACGATCGGGTGGAGATCACGGTGGCCGATACCGGTGAGGGCATCGCCTCTGATCACCTCGATCATCTCTTCGACCGCTTCTACCGGGCCGATACCGCCCGCGACCGCAGCCACGGCGGCACCGGGATCGGACTGACCATCACCCGAACCCTGGTCGAGGCGCACCACGGCCGCGTCCGGGTCCACAGCGACGGGCCCGGCCGCGGAGCTCGCTTCACCCTCGAACTGCCGATCATCAAGCTCTGATCTGCTGGGGCATCACACGATTCCACGCCCCGACATGCGCCACAGGACGAACCGGAGAGGTCTTTCCCCTACGTGTAAGGAAAGCAGGCCGCAGGACTCGTTCACCTCGAATCGGCGGCATTCGTATCAACTCGAGTACCTCCGCGGCGTACCCGGCCTACTACCGCAACCGCGGCGGTCCCGATCAGGGCTTCGGTGAAGCTCAATCCCGGTGCTCCGGCTAGCGAGGCCAGCGGCAGCAACGGTCCGTCGGTCTGTCCGAAAGCGAGACGGCCCACGGAAGGCCACCGAACAGCACGCGCGCACGCACCGCCTCGGTGACCACCCAGGCCCCCGGCGATACCGGTTCCGGTGCGGTGCGGCATACCCGCACGGCCGCGAACTCGGCGACAAACAGCGTCAGCGCCAGCAGATACACGGCGAAAGTGGTTTCGAGCTCAGATCGGAGTAGCGGGCGAGGGTCCCGTCGATCCACATGCGCTAATGGTATTTATGGGGAAGCCGCCGACGTGTCGGGTAGCAGGCGTTGGCACAGGTCGGTGAACTCCGATCCCCACCCCGCTTGGTCGGTGCGGGCCAGTCCCCCGAGCTCGACGGCGGTGGCTTCGCCGACGGGGCTCAGCCGCACCCCGATCCGGCAGCGTTTGATCACCAGCGAGGCCAGCAGTCCACCCATCATGGTGATGGCGAAGACCAGCACCCAGTTCTGGGCGGGATCGTGGGCGACCTGTGGATAAGCAAATTCCTCGGCGCCGTCGAACCTCACCGTCGTGCGAAGATGACCGCGAACGGGCGATGAGTATCACACCGCCGACGATCTGAATGTGTCGCGAATGCCGCCGTAGCCATCCGATACCGCGCAACGCCGACGCCGACCCGAATGCCACGGCCACGAACGGCAGGCCCAGCCCCAGGCACTACGCGACGATCAGCAGCACTCCGCGGGCTGCGGTGGCGCCTTCGGTGCGGCAGCCCCGGACAGCGTCGGGCCGAGGCACGGCGTCCATCCAAGAGCGAACACCACGGTGCACCCCGCGACGAACAGACCGGCGGCGACGGTGACCCGCCCCCGCGGTACGCATCCGATGGTCATGGGCAGGTTGGTGCGTTCTTCAGTCGTCAGCACCGGGGCATCGGCGCCGGAGATTCCGACCAGATACGACAGGTAGCCCGCGCCAAAGGCACCACGCACCGGGGAGGCGAACGAGATCAACCCCACCAACACGCACTCGCCCACCACCAACGGCAAGGGCCCGGACGCGGCCGGGTCCTGAAAGCCGGCACCGATTCCTTGAGCGAGGACGATCATGGTTCGACCGCCACCGGTTCGGCCGCTACTCGTTCGATGACCGGTTGCAGGTCCTCGTCAACAGCGCTCGTAGGAATACCGCAGCCACCCGATGGCCACCCGATGCTGCCGACCGAGCACGGGATGACACTGGTGGGAAATTGTCGCCGAGGGCGGTCAGGGCGCGCATCGGCGGGTCGTAGATCGACGGGTAGGTGACCTGGTTGTCGATGACAAAGTCCTGCGCCTGGTCACGCTGAATCGTCCCGGGTTTGGTGCGCACCTTCTTTCTTGGGAAGGTGAACCTTATGCCGAATGTCTATCCAGCCGAGGTACGGGAGAAAGCCGTGCGCCTGGTCCTCGAACACCGCGGTGACTACGCCTCGGAATACGAGGCGATCCGCACAATCGCCGAACGGATGTCACTGAAGACCGAGACCGTCCGGGTGTGGGTCCGCAAGGCCGAAGCGGCGGGCGGTGGCACCCCGGCTGCGTCGACGTCCGAGGCGGAGATCGAACTGCGGGCATTGCGCCGGAAGAACGCCGAGCTCGAGAAGACCATCGAAATACTCAAGGCCGCAACGTCTTTCTTCGCGTCAATGCCATCCTGAACAGGCCCGGCGGGACTCGCTCGTTTCTTTGCTGCCCCAACCTCGATTGGTGGCTTATCCCGATGTGCGGCCCGCCGGGCCCTGGATGGTCGTCCGCGTGGCTTGATAGAAGCGTGCCGCTGATGCCCGATTGAGGCGTGCCCAACGACGACTGTCCGGGCGTCCCGTTCACCCACGGATCGGAGTCGTCAGTTGATCATCATCGGAGTCGATGCTCACAAATCCACCCACACCTTCGTCGCAGTCGACGAGGTCGGACGCAAACTCGGACAGCTGACCGTCAAGGCGACCACCGACGGTCACCTGTCCGCGATCGAGTGGGCCTCCCAGTGGCCGCAGCTGCAGTTCGCGCTCGAAGACTGCCGCCACGTCACCCGACGTCTGGAAGCGGATCTGCTGCGCCGCGGACACTCGGTGGTCCGGGTGAAGACCCAACTGATGGCGGTGCACCGACGCAGCGCCCGCGAACCGGGCAAGTCCGATCCGATCGACGCACACGCGGTCGCGATGGCCGCGCTACGGGAGCCGAACCTGCCGATCGCACGACTGGACGGCCCCGCTCGCGAAGTCAAACTTCTGAGCGATCACCGGCACGATTTGGTATGCGAGAGAACCAAACTCATAAGCAGACTGCGCTGGCACCTACACGAACTCGACCCCGAACTACACATCCCGCTCCGCGGTATCCGACGGTACCGTGTGATGGACGAGCTTGCCGACCGGCTTGCACAGTTCACCGGTGTGGTCGCCCAGATCGCTGGTGAACTCCTGGATCGGTGTCGGCAGATGACCCGTCAGATCAACGACCTCGAACACCAGATCCGCGACCGTGTCCGCGCCTTGGCACCGTCGTTGCTCGACATCCCCGGCTGCGGAGTTCTCTCCGCAGCGGTCATCATCGGCGAGACTGCCGGCGCGCACCGGTTCCACTCCAAGGACGCCTACGCGAAGTTCAACGGCACCGCCCCGATCCCGGTCTGGTCGGCCCAAGAGCGGGTGCGTCTGAACCGGGGTGGCAACCGCACCGTCAACGCGGCCCTGCACGCCATCGCCATCACCCAAGTCGCTCGCGGTGGCCCGGGTAAGGACTATGTCGCCAAGCTACAGGCAGCCGGAAAGACTCGGCGGGAGGCGGTGCGGTTGCTCCGCCGCCGTATCTCCGACCGAGTATTCCAGGTCTTGCGTGCCGACGAAGACGAACTCGGAAAGGTCGCAAACGCATCGATTTTGGCGGCGGCTTGACATAGAAGCATCCGGGAGTGGTGCGCCACGAGGCGTTGGGTGGATCGAGAGGTGGTGAGAGACCATCTCCCTCGGGTCGTCGCAGCGGCCTGAGTGAAGCTGGGGGCAGCCCGAGCCGGGGAACGCCGGTGAAGGCGGCAAGCGGCCCCGACAAAGGCGAGACGTGCCGGAACTGCCAGACGGTGCGGGCTCGCCAAGCAAGGTCAGAAGGTGCAGCGTGAGCGAACCAGTGGTCGAAGCTCCGTAACCGCGAAGCCGGCTCCAACCTGGTGGATTTGGGCCGGTATGCAGCGCACGGAACCCGCCTGTGGGAGGGGTCCGACTCCGAAGCCGTCTAGCTCTGACGGTGGGGAGGCCACGCCGAAGGTCTGCGGCGTAGACGTGGCGATGCTGCCGGAGTAGAGCTGGGCGCCTCCCTGACCGATCGATCACCTGATGAACGTGGGAACCACCTTGTGTGTGCGTGCATCTCGTCCGGGCAGCCGGTCCGGGCGAGGCGAGAAGGCTCGTGTCCGGTCGAGCAGCACCAGGTGGGGCGGAGGCCCCGTAGTAGTCGCGGGAGTCACGACCCGTCGCGGAGGCCGCGAGAGGCGGCCACAGGGCGAAGGGGGCCAGCAAGTCGAGCAGTGGAACTACTGGAAGGCCAGGAGGGAAAGTCGCCGGTGAATACCGACGAACTCGAGCACGCCCTGTATCGGGCGCAGCGACGGGTACTGAAGATCCAGACGAAGCTGCATCGTTGGGCTCGCGATGATCCTCATCGCAGGTTCGACGACCTGTTCAATCTCGTTGCCGATCCCGCGTTCTTGATGGTGGCGTGGGATCGGGTGAGCGGGAACAAGGGTGCCGGAACGGCCGGGGTGGACGGGCGCACCGCCCGATCCGTCGCGGCGTTCGAGGGTGTCGAGGAGTTTCTCGACGGGCTGCGGGCGAGCATCAAGGACCGCAGCTTCCGCCCGGTGCCGGTGCGTGAGCGGATGATCCCGAAGACCGGCGGCAAGTTGCGCCGGTTGGGGATTCCGACCGTGACCGACCGGGTGGTCCAGGCATCGTTGAAACTGGTGTTGGAACTGATCTTCGAGGCGGAGTTCCTGCCGTGTTCCTACGGTTTCCGTCCGAAGCGCCGGGCTCACGACGCGGTGGCCGAGGTGCGTTACCTCGCAACGAGACCACGCTGCTACGAGTGGATCGTCGAGGGCGACATCAAGGCCTGTTTCGACGAGATCGACCACACCGCCCTGATGGGGCGGGTGCGTCGACGGATCGCAGACAACCGTGTCCTGGCCCTGGTGAAGGCGTTCCTGAAGGCGGGCATCCTCACCGAGGACGCCCGCCTTCAGGACACCACCGCCGGAACCCCGCAGGGTGGGGTCCTCTCGCCGCTGCTGGCGAACGTGGCGCTGTCGGTGCTGGACGAGTACATCGCCCAGGGACCCGGCGGGCCGAATGCGAGCAAGGTGGAGCGGGCCAAGCGGCGACGTCACGGGCTGCCGAACTATCGGCTGGTCCGGTACGCGGACGACTGGTGCCTGATGGTCAAGGGCACCAAGGCCGATGCCGAGGCCCTCCAAGAGGAGATCGCCGCCGTACTGGCGACGATGGGGTTGCATCTGTCACCTGACAAGACCCTGATCACCCACATCGACGAGGGGCTGGACTTCCTCGGGTGGCGCATCCAGCGACACCGCAAACGCGGAACCAGCAGGCACTACGTCTACGTCTATCCGTCGAAGAAGGCCGTCCTGGCAGTCAAACGGAAGATCAAGATGTTGTGCCGACAGGTCGAAACGAATCAGCCGCTCGATGACCTGCTGCGCCGCATGAACGCGACGCTGCGGGGATGGTGCGGCTACTTCCGGGCCGGGGTGTCCTCCGCGGTCTTCTCCTACCTGAGTCACTATGTCTGGCAGACGGTATGGCGTTGGCTGCGGCGCAAACACCGAAAATCGACTTGGAAGCAACTCCGCCACCGCTACTGCGGCGGCGGCTGGTGGCCTGCCGGTGAAGAACGGGAGTTGATCGACCTTCAGAAGATCGGCACGACCCGATACCGCTACCGCGGTTCGGTCATCCCGACTCCGTGGCCGGACACCGACGAGGAATCTACCGCGGCCTGAGCGAGGCTTGTGGAGAGCCCGGTGCATTGAAAGGTGCACGCCGGGTTCGGGAAGCGGTCCGGGAAAACGGAACAGCCACACAGGCTGTCACCGCGTCCCGGGCCGACTTTCACCGACCCGCCACGCAAGTGATCTGCCGGTTCATCGCCGAACACCGCGAGGAATTCGGGGTCGCACCGATCTGCCGGGTGCTCACCGAGCACGGCGCCGCGATCGCCCCGAGAACCTTCTACGCCTGGCTGGCGCGCCCGTTGTCGAAACGGGCGTTGTGGGACGCCACCATCACCGCGGTGCTCGCCTCCTACTACGTCGAGCGGGACGAGCACGGCAGACGCAAACCGGAGTCGCTGTACGGCTCGCTGAAGATGTGGGCCCACCTGCAACGTCAGGGCATCGAGGTGGCCCGCTGCACCGTGGAGCGGCTCATGCGCGTGAACGGGTGGCGCGGCACCACCCGGACGAAGAGGGTCCGCACCACCATCGCGGAGCCGTCGGCGCCGCGGCCACCGGACCTGGTCGACCGGAACTTCCGGGTCGACCGGCCCGATGCGCTCTATGTCGCCGACTTCACGTATGTGCGGATGGTGCCCTGCTTCGCGTACACGGCGTTCGTGATCGACGCGTTCGCCGGCACGATCGTCGGTTGGGAGGTGTCGACGTCGAAGGAAACAGCGTTCGTAGAGCGGGCGGTGAATCAGGCCTGCATGCTGCGGGCGATGCAAGGTAATCCTTTGCGCGAGAGGACTATTCACCACTCGGATGCCGGCTCTCAATATACGGCTCTTCGATTCGGGGAAACCCTGTTCCTGCAAGGGCTTCGGCCGTCGATCGGGTCGGTAGGTGACGCCTACGATAATGCCCTGGCGGAGACGACGATCGGGTTGTATAAGGCCGAGTGCATCGCCGACGATTCCCCGTTCCGCAAGGGGCCGTTGCGCACTGTCGGTGACGTCGAGGAGGCCACCTCGGCGTGGGTGCATTGGTACAACACCGGCCGGCTCATGCATCGTCTCGGGCGGATCCCACCGGCCGAGTACGAAGCCAAGTACTACGCTGAACACCGTGCCGATCAACCGGTCGCACACAAATGACAGTGTGTGCATGAGACCCGGGATGGTTCAGACCGAAATGCTCGGCCAGGTAACCGGCGAACAACGAAGTCACGGCGACGGCACCGTAACCGGCAGCCTCGTTGAGGCCCATGGCCAGGCCGCGCCGCGACGGGCCGACCAGATCGATCTTCATCACGACCGTCGTGGACCAGGTCAGTCCCTGATTGATACCCAGCAGCACGTTGGCGGCCACCACCCACCACCAGTCGGGGGCGAGAACGAGCATCAGGGGCACTGGTAGGGCGAACAACCATCCCGCCAGCAGTACGGGTTTGCGTCCGTAGCGGTCGGAGAAGGTCCCGGCGAAGTAGTTGGCGATCGCCTTGGTGATACCGAAGGCCGCTACATAGGTGAAGATGAATGTGTAACCGCTCAAACCGAATTCGCCCTCAGCCAGCAACGGAAGTACAGTCTGCTGCTGACCGACCATGCCTCCGACCAGAGCATTGACGGCCACGAGGAGTGCGAACTGGGCGGCGTTGGCACGTAGGCCCAGCACCGGAGGCCGGGGCGTGTCCCTGGTGCTCACGACCCGGCCTCCACGGCCTGGGCTCACGATCCCGTCTCCGGGCCGGAGATCACCGCTTCGACCGCTACTATGAGTCGACGGATGGACATCGCGTGTGCGGCGATGGTCAGCGCCGGAACAGCGAACGCAAGGTGCGGCGTTCGGCGGTGGCCGGGGCGGTGGCCTGGCCGCAGGTACAGCGATCGGCGGCGGGCACGGAACGCATGACCGCGTCGACATGCTGTCCGCATCCACCCCATCCGGTTCTTCCGCAGTTCGAGCAGGTGACGGGGTAACACATGAGAGTTCTCCTCGATGAGAGTTGGATCCTGCACCAGTACAGGGGTCAGGAGCGGGAGGCCGCGCGTTGTTCGGCAATCCGGTTGTGGATCTCGGCCATGTCGAGGGCCTCGATCCAGGTGACCAGGTCCTCGAGAGCAGGTGCCGGCAACGCGCCGGGCTGTGAGTAGACGAGCACGCCTTCTCGGAAGGCCATGATCGTCGGAATCGAGCGGATGTTCGCCATGGCGGCGAGTTGCTGCTCGGTTTCGGTGTCGACCTTGGCATGCACGATCTCGGGGTGCGTCTGTGACGACTTCTCGAAGACCGGAGCGAAGGCACGGCACGGGCCGCACCACGGTGCCCAGAAGTCGACGAGCACGATGCCGTTGCCGTTGCCGTTGCCGTTGCCGTTGCCGTTGCCGTTGCCGTTGCCGTTGCCGTTGCCGACGATGGTTGATTCGAAGTCCGCCATCGTGAGGTTCTTCGTTGTCATGGGTTCCGTTCCTTCTTCGACGCCGGAATAATCAGGCGGGTACGTGGGATTCGGCCCACGCGTTGTAGCCGCCCAGCAGATCTGTAACGTTCTCGAAACCCTGAGCACGCAGCAGCGACGCCGCCACGCTCGAACGCCATCCACCCGCGCAGTGCACCACGATCGGCTTACCGGAAGGAACCTGGTCGAGTCGAGTACGCAACTGCGCCAACGGGATCGGAACCGCACCCGGAATGGTTCCGGATTCGAGTTCACCGGGATTGCGGATATCGACGAGGGTGACCGCATCGGCAGCAAGCAACCGGTCGAGCTCGTCGACCGTCGTCCGGGGTGCAGTCTCGATCAGATCGGCCAGTTCCGCGGGAAATACCCCATCGTGGTCGACATTCAGATAGCCTACGGCACCGTCGGATCCGATACGGGCCAGACGCATCGCGGCGTCCTGCTCCTCACCGCGATAGGTGATCAGCACGATCTTCTCACCGACCTCGGCGACCATGCCACCGGTCTCCGCGAAACGCCCGTCGAACCCGACGTTGACCGAACCACGCAGATGCCCGGCGGCGAAATCATCGACGCTGCGCGCATCGAGAACACGCGTGCCGACGACGAGTTCGGCCCTCACCTGCTCCGGGGTCAACTCCGGAATCATATGGTCCTGCATCAGGAGCGGATGGATCCGCTTGTTCATCGCTGCATCGACCGAGAAGTACGCCGGGGCAGCCGGCTGACCTTCGGTCACCAGGGCAACGAAGTCGTCCTCACTCATCGGCTGCACGGACGGGTTGGTGGCGCGCTGCTCCCCGATGGTGGAGGTGAGTTCGGTCGACAGGTTCTTCCCGCAGGACGAACCGGCACCGTGGGCGGGCATGACGACGACCTCGTCGGGCAGCGTCAGCAGCTTCGCGTGCACGGTGTGGAACATCGCCCGCGCCAGATCACTGGTCGAGCCGTCCCCGAGGTTGACCAGGTCCGGGCGGCCGACATCGCCGATGAACAGCGAGTCGCCGGTGAGCACCGCTGCCGGGACGGCCTCGGAATGCTCGCGCACCAGCACCGAGATCGACTCCCAGGTATGTCCCGGCGTCGACAGGATCTCGAGTTCGACCTCACCGAGCGACAGCTTCTCCCCGTCGTGCAGGCGGCGGATGGGGTAGTCGGTCTCGGCAGCTTCGCCGAATCCGATCCAGGCGCCGGTGGCGTCGACCAGTTCGAGGTGGCCGGAGACGAAGTCGGCGTGGAAGTGGGTGTTGATGACGCCTTCGATGGTCAGTCCGTATTTTCTTGCGTCGTCGAGGTATTCGGTGATATCGCGACGGGGGTCGACGACGATCGCCCGGCCCGTGCTCTCGTCGCCGATGAGGTAGGACGCGTGGGAGAGGCACTCGATGTAGTACTGCTCGAGAATCATGGATTCCTCCGTAAAGGTCGTTTCGGTCTCGATGTAGACAAGGATGGCATATACCCCCTAGGGTATGTCAAGTACCCCCCTGGGTATCAACATCCGCATCGAAACTCGTCGTACCGTGCCGGTTGCACATACCCCTAGGGGTATGATTACGATAGTCGAGTAATACCCCCGGGGGCACCGTTGACAAACATCCCTCTCCAATTTCCCCGACCGAAAGGCCACCCATGACCGAGCCCGCTGCCAGTACTGTCGATTCGCACTCGTTGCGCGAGACGCTCGACTCCGGCAAGAACGTACGGATCGTCGACGTCCGGACTCCGGGCGAGTTCGAGTCGGTGCACATCCCCGGCGCCTACAACGTCCCCCTCGACCTGCTGCGCGAGCATCGCGACGAGTTCTGCGCCCATCTCGACGAGAACGTCGTGCTGGTGTGCCGCTCCGGCCAGCGTGCCGGCCAAGCCGAACAGACTCTGCGCGAAGCAGGCTTGTTCAACCTTCACATCCTCGAGGGCGGCATGCTCGGCTGGGAATCGGCCGGGCTTCCCGTCAACCGCGGTGCCGATCGCTGGGATCTCGAACGCCAGGTCCGGCTCGTCGCCGGTTCGCTCGTACTGGGTTCGGTGCTCGGCAGCATCGCCGTACCGAAGCTCAAGTGGCTCGCTGCCGGAATCGGCGGCGGATTGACCTTCGCGGCACTGTCGGATACCTGCGCGATGGGCATGCTGCTGTCCAAGCTGCCCTACAACCGCGGGGCAACGCGCGATCTCCAGAACGTTGTCACCCAGTTGGCCGGGGGCCCGTCCTGCCCGGCCGAAAGGAAAATGGCATGGTCGCGCTGACCGTATCTCTCGCGGTCCTGGTCGGTGTCACTCTCGGGTTGCTCGGCGGCGGAGGCTCGATTCTCACCGTCCCCCTTCTGGCATACGTCGCAGGGATGGATGCCAAGGAAGCGATCGCCACGTCCCTGCTGGTCGTGGGTGTCACCAGCGCGGTCGGTGCGATCTCCCACGCGCGCGCCGGCCGCGTCCAGTGGCGTACCGGAATCCTGTTCGGGCTGGCCGGCATGGTCGGCGCGTACGGTGGCGGTCTGCTCTCGCGCTTCATCCCGGGCACCGTCCTGTTGCTCGCGTTCGCCGTGATGATGATCGCCACCGCGATCGCGATGCTGCGCGGCCGTAAGAACAAGGCTGTGGCCGAGGACGGCAACAAGGTCATGCCCGTGGGAAAGATCCTGCTCGACGGCGTGATCGTCGGCCTGGTCACCGGCCTGGTCGGCGCCGGCGGCGGCTTCCTCGTCGTGCCCGCCCTGGCGCTGCTGGGCGGGCTGCCGATGCCGGTCGCCGTCGGCACGTCGCTGATCGTGATCGCCATGAAGTCCTTCGCCGGGCTCGGCGGATACCTGTCCACCGTGCAGATCGATTGGCGTCTGGCAGCGATGGTCACCGGCGCCGCCGTGGTGGGCAGTCTGATCGGTGGCCGCCTGACCTCGCTGGTCGATCCGGACACCCTGCGCAAGAGCTTCGGGTGGTTCGTGCTGGTCATGTCCTCTGTCATCCTCGCGCAGGAGATCCACCCCGGTGTCGGGATCGCTGCGGCAGCACTCATCATGGTCGCCGCGGGCGTCACCTATGTCTGCAGCCGCAGAGAGCACTGCCCTCTGCAGCGGCTCGGGGGAGGCTCTCGCGCCTCCGTCGCGGCAGGCTGAGCCGACGAGCGACAACCCCCGCCTATCCTTCTGGTCCTTTGAGACAGACCTGAATCGAGGAGGTCACCATGCACGAAGTCGACATCGCCGCGCTTATCCGGGCCTGGGAGTCCGGAGCTCCGGTGCTGGACGTCCGCGAAGACTACGAGTACATCGAGGGCCATGTCTCCGGTGCCCGGTCCATCCCGCTTCCGGAACTGAGTGCCCGCGTGGGCGAGGTCCAGCCGGGAGACACCGTCTATGTGATCTGCGCGGCCGGCAATCGCAGCAAGCGCGGGGCCGAGATCCTCGAAGCCGCCGGACGCTCTGCGGTGTCCGTGGCAGGCGGAACCCGGGCATGGATCTCCGCGGGTCGGGAGGTCCGCCGTGGGCCACTCCCTGAGAACGGCGGCCGAACTCCCCGCTCTACGGTCTGTGCACCGTCGTCGACGACGGTGCACAG
>NZ_JBHWWZ010000069.1:0-20571 GCF_042730275.1 Rhodococcus sp. NPDC060086 | reverse complement strand
GCGCCGCGACGCGGCGCTGCTGCTTGCACTCGTAGCTTTGTTTCCTATTCGCTGTTTCCCTGCTGGAGGTTCGATGGTCTCGCCCGCCCCATCCGCTGACGGGTCTCGTGTGTTCGGATTCGCGGTGATGGGGGTGGGGGCGTTCACCCTCACCGGATCGTCGTCGGTGCCGTCGCCTCTGTATCCCGTCTACCAGGAGATGTGGGGATTCTCGGCGGCGGTGCTCACCGTGGTCTTCGCGATCTACGTCGTTTCTCTCCTCGCGACGCTGCTCACCGTCGGTGCGTTGTCCGACCGCATCGGTCGTCGTCCGATCATCGGGGCAGCGATGGTGATTCTCGCGATCTCGATGGTCGTGTTCATCTTCGCCGACAATGTCGGGTGGTTGATCGCGGCGCGCATCATCCAAGGGTTGGCGGTGGGCACTGCCACGGGAGCAGTTGCCGCGGGGATGATCGATCTGCAACCCAACCCTCGGGTCGGTCCGCTGATCAACAGCATCGCGCCGTCGTTGGGGCTCGGCCTGGGCGCGGCGGGCGCCGGTCTGCTGGTTCAGTTCGCGCCGTTCCCGACGGTGTCGAGCTATGCGCTCATCGTGGTCCTCGCGATCGGAATCGTCATCGCTCTCCTGTTCGTGCCGGAGAATTCGCAGCCCACAGGGTTCTCCTCTCGGGGAGACGCACTGCGTGCACTGAAACCGAGCGTGGCGTTACCCCAGGAGGTGCGTGCGCAGTTCTTCTTGGTATTGCCGTGCTTGATGTCGGCATGGGCGCTCGGGGGCCTGTACATGTCGCTGGGAACGTCGATCGTCGACGTGGTGTTCGGTATCGACGACAGGTTGGTTGCAGGTCTTGCGGTCGCGACGTTGTTCACGTCGGGCTCGGTCGCGGCGGTGCTCATGCGGCGCTTCCCGGAACTTCGGGTCGTGGTCACAGGTGTGGTCCTGCTCGCGACCGGCGTCGTCGTGGTGGTGGGTGGTCTGCTGTCCGGCGTGGTGGCCGTGTATTTCGTGGGCACGGCGATCGCAGGGTTCGGGTGGGGATCGACGTTCCTGGGCGCCATGGGCATCGTCGGCAGGCTGGGTCGCTCCAATCAGCGAGCACAGATCTTCGCGACCACCTTCGTGGTCTGCTATCTCGCGTTCTCGGTTCCCGCGATCGGAGCAGGCGTGGCCACGGGCATGTTCGGGCTCACCGCCACCGCGGTCGGATACAGCGCCATCGTCGCGACGCTCGCGCTCACGTCCGGGGTCGTGCTGGTGCTGCGTCGGCCGAAGCCGCAGCCGGTTCGCCTCGAGGAGGTCGCGCCGGTGCCGGCCGAGCCGCACACCGGCCCGGTGGTCGTCAGAACTCGATCTTGAGGGTGTCGGTGACGGGGCGCGCCTGGCAGCCCAGGATGTAGCCGGCCTCGATGTCCTCTGGATCGAGGACATCGCAGTGTTCCATCTCGACCTTGCCCTCGAGGACAGTGCACGCGCATGAGCCGCACTCACCCTCCTGGCACGAGTACGGCACGTCGATGCCCTTGGCCAGCATGATGTCGACGAGCGTCTGCTTGCGGGGCCACGACAGGGTGTGGACTTCCCCGTCGAGTTCGACCTCGACGGTTGCGGCGTCGGCGGCCTCCTCGTCGCTGATCTCGACGGGCTCGTGGTCGGCGAACGGATCGCCGGCGAGCGAGTTGAACACCTCGGCATGCACGCTGGTGCGCGGCATGCCCGCATCCTGGAGCGCATGATGCACGGCGTCCATGAAGGGGCCCGGGCCGCACATGAACGCCTCACGATCGGCGAACGGGGCTGCGATGGTGGCGAGCTGTGCTGCAGTGGGCAGACCCTGCACCGATTCGAGCCAGTGCACGATCGTGAGCCGATCGGCGTGCTTCTCGCCGAGTGCGCGCAGTTCGTCGGCGAAGATGACCGACTTCTCGTCGCGGTTGGCGTAGACGAGCGTGACCTTGCCGGACCCCTGGGTCAGCGCGGACTTGAGGATCGAGATCACCGGGGTGATGCCGCTGCCTGCCGCGAAGAGCAGGAAATCGTGGTCGAAGGACTTCGGCGTGAACACCCCGGACGGGGGAAGGACCTCGATGTTGTCGCCCGCGGAGATGCGGTCGCACAGCCAGTTGGAGCCGTACCCGTCGGACGTGCGCTTGATCGTCACCTTGGGGGCGTCGTCGGTGAACGGTGAACTTGCCAGGGAGTAGCAGCGCGCGACCGAGCCGGTCCGGTCGCTCGGGATGCGCAGGGTCAGGAACTGACCGGGCTTGTACTCGAATTTCTCACGCAGGTCCTCGGGCACAGCGAAGACGATCGAGCGGCTGTCGGGCGTTTCCTCGATGACGGCAGACACGGTGAGAACCACCGATCGCGACCCGTGCGGCACCTCGACTGTCGTCATGGGAAATGTCACCTCTCGTGCGAGCGTGGGGCGGCGGTGTGCTGCTCACCACAATTCTAGAACGTGTTCTAGTTTGAAGAATACCAGCCGAACGGCGGCACCGACACGCTACCGGGAACGAGTCCGGTAGCGCTGCCCGTCCCGTTCGCCGCCGGTCCACCTGCCCGATCGGGCAGTCCTGCCGCCGCGACCGGACGGTTTTCGCGCGCAGGGCTTCTCCCGGAGAACCCTCTGGTCGATCGTTGGTCGGGCATGAGGCGTACATCACACCCCTCGGCTCATCACGCCCCCCGATTCTCGAGGAGAACCACGATGGCAATCGAGCTCAACCAGATCTGGGATTTCCCCATCAAGGAATTCCACCCCTTCCCGCGCGCACTCATGGGAGTCGGAGCCCACGACATCATCGGTGTCGAGGCCAAGAATCTCGGGTTCAAGCGCGCTCTGTTGATGACCACCGGCCTGCGCGGCTCCGGAATCATCGAGGAACTGATCGGCAAGATCGAGTACCAGGGTGTCGAGGTCGTCCTGTACGACAAGGTCGAGTCCAACCCCAAGGACTACAACGTCATGGAAGCCGCAGCGACCTACCAGAAGGAGAAGTGCGACTCGATCATCTCCGTCGGCGGCGGCTCGAGCCACGACGCCGCGAAGGGCGCGCGCGTCGTCATCGCGCACGATGGTCGCAACATCAACGAGTTCGAGGGCTTCGCGAAGTCCACCAACAAGGAGAATCCGCCCCATATCGCCGTATCCACCACGGCAGGTACCGGCTCGGAAACGTCCTGGGCGTACGTCATCACCGACACCTCCGACATGGATCATCCACACAAGTGGGTCGGCTTCGACGAGGCAACGATCGTCACTCTGGCCATCGACGATCCGTTGCTCTACTACACCTGCCCGCAACACTTCACGGCGTACTGCGGGTTCGACGTCCTCGCTCATGGTTCGGAGCCGTACGTCTCGCGCCTGGACTTCGCGCCGTCGCTCGGTAACGCCCTGTACTCGATCGAACTCGTCGCGAAGCATCTGCGGGAAGCCGTGTTCGAGCCGCGGAATCTGAAGGCACGCGAGGGCATGATGAATGCCCAGTACATCGCAGCGCAGGCATTCAACTCCGGTGGTCTCGGCATCGTGCACTCCATCTCGCACGCGACGTCGGCGTTCTTCGACAGCCACCACGGCCTCAACAACGCCATCGCGCTTCCACGGGTATGGGAGTACAACCTGCCGTCGCGGTACGAGCACTACGCCCGCATCGCGACCGCGATGGGCGTCGACACCCGCAACATGACCACCGTGCAGGCCGCCGATGCCGCAGTCGAGGCGGCGATCCGGCTCGCACAGGACGTCGGGATTCCCGACAACTTCGGGCAGGTCCGCACAGACTCGTACGACAAGAACCGGATGAACACCGGCAAGTACGTCGGCCGCGGCGAGACCATCCCGGGCGACGAGAAGACGGTACGGGCGATCTCCGAGCACATCCAGGGCGACTGGTGCACCCCGGGTAATCCCCGCGAGGTCACCGTCGAGTCGATGATCCCCGTCGTCGATCACTGCATCAACGGCACGTACTGACCGATCCTGTCCTCCCGGGCGCGTGGACGTACACCGCGCCCGGGAGGACACTCCAGCATTGCGACAGGGAGCTTCACGATGACATCGTTCGCCACCGGCGCCGAACTGAAGGACGCGCTTCGCCGGCACGACTACATCGCCGACGACGAATTCGCGACGGTCGTACATCTCGCGACCGCACTCGAACGACCGCTGCTGCTCGAAGGTCCGGCCGGTGTCGGCAAGACCGAACTCGCCAAGGCACTTGCCGCGGCCGGTGGCCGCACACTGGTGCGACTCCAGTGCTACGAGGGACTCGACGACAGCCGCGCGCTCTACGAATGGGACTACGCCAAACAGCTGTTGCACGTGCAGATGCTGCGCGACCGCGTCGGCGAAATCCTCTCGGAACATCCCGATCTCGCCGATGCCTCCCGATTCCTCGCAGACCAGGACTTCGGGCTCTATTCCGAGAAATTCCTGTCGGTGCGGCCCCTGCTCGAAGCCGTGCTCTCACCTGAGCCGGTGGTACTGCTCGTCGACGAGGTGGACCGTACCGAAGAATCGATGGAGGCGTTGCTGCTCGAGGTGCTCGCCGAGCGGCAGGTCACCATCCCCGAGGTCGGCACATTCACGGCACGCTCGATTCCGTGGGTCATCCTGACCTCCAACGACACCCGTGAATTATCGCCCGCGCTCAAGCGTCGCTGCCTCCACTATCACGTCGGATATCCGACGCCCGAGCGGGAACGCGAGATCGTCACCGCCCGAGCTCCCGAAGTGCGCGCCGAGACGGCGGGCCGGATCGTCGAACTGTCCCGCACCCTGCGGGAGTTCCCCCTGCGCAAGAGTCCGTCCGTCGCCGAGGTCATCGACGCGGCGCGCGCCGCGACGGTGTTGAAAGCCACGGGACATGAGGAGGAGTCGAGTCCGGGCTCATGGGACGGCATGCGCGACATCCTGCTCTCGACGCTGCTCAAGTACACCGGCGACGTCGAACTTGCCAAGAGTCGACTGGACGGACCCGGCCGGGCGACCACGGTGGACTCGAACGACAGCCCCTCGGAACGGGTCACCGTTGCGTCGCGTCCGGCCGACACCACGACGTCGGTGTTCAGGGGACGCGGCGGCAGTGCCGGTGTCCGCGCGCGGAGGTGAGCCGGCCGTGCACTCGATGACTGTCGGTGTCGACCCACACGGCACGACCGGCAATCCGAGCCTGGCGCTGGATGTGGTGTCCGCGGTGTTCGCTCTGCTGTTGCGGCGACACGGGGTGGCCGCATCACCCGCGGAGACCATCGAGATCCGTCGGGTCCTCGGTTTCGTCGGTGGTCGCGACCGCGACACACTGCGTGCATGCCTGCGCGCGGTGTGCGCCAAATACCCACACGAGAGTCCGGGGTTCGAGCGTGCCTTCGACATCCTGTTCGGGGCCGTCGATGCCGCGACGCACGAACCCGGCCGCGACGAGCCCCGCGCGGTGTTCGCCGACACGCTGCCCACGGCGCTCGACCTCGACGACGACCCGAGCCTGGCTCGGTACGCCGAATACAACGAACGCGCCGCAGAGGTGGGCGATCACTTCGACACCCCGGATGCAGAGAAGGGATTCAACCCGCACAAGGACGACGACGATGTGTCGATGACATCGTCGGATGCCGAGTTGTCCGTGGACACCGGCTCCGACTCGGGCAGGCGCGGTGTCACCTATACGGTCTCGGTCGACCGTGCCGGGACCGCCACGGTCGGTGAGCTGTCCGCGGATCCGGGCGCCGTCGTGGCGGGTTCGCTGTCGTGGGACGACCCGGCGTCGATCCTCGCGTGGCTCGACGCCTACGACCCGCACCGCAGCTACGGGGGCGAGTCGTCCGACGAGCCGCTCACGGAGGCCCAGCTGAGCCGACTCGTCGACGCGGTCGAGGCGTTCGTGGCGTCCCTCGCCGGGGCGGCGTTGCCGGGCGAAGACGGCTTCGACGCACCGGAGGCGCGCGATCCCGCAGGCATCGACCGGGCCGAGATCGAACTCGCGTGCCATGAGGTGTTGCGGCGGATGCGTGGTCCCGCGCGGCCCCGTCCCCGCGAAATGGCCCGTGGCAGGCTCGACATGCGCCGTACCGCTCGCGCCGGAATGCGCACCGACGGAGTGCCGTTCCACCTCGTTGTCCGTGCGCCACGCCCGGATCGCGTGCGGCTGCTCGTGCTCGCCGACGTGTCGCTGTCGGTCCGTCCGATCACCGCGTTCACGCTGCGCCTCGCGCAGGCGATGCACGGTCGCGCGCATCGCTGTCGGGTGGTCGCGTTCGTGGATCGCCCGGTGGACGTGACGCAGCAGTTGCTCGCTGCCGACGGAGACGGTGCGCTGGCGGCGGTGCTTGCGCACCCCGGCGTGGATCTCGAGGCAAGCAGCGATTACGGCAGGACGTTCGACGAACTGCTCGCCGAACACGCGGGCTCGATCGACAACCGAACCTCGGTTCTGGTCGTGGGGGACGGGCGGTGCAACGGGTTGCCGGCGCGGGTCGATCAGCTCGAAGAGCTGCGGCGACGGGTTCACCGTCTGGCGTGGATCACGCCCGAGCCTGAGCGGTACTGGTCCCAGGCGACGTGCGCGATGCCCGACTACGCGGATGTGTGCGATCACGTCGTCGTTGCGCATGACGGGGCACAATTACTCTCGCGCGCAGCGGAACTCGGCCACGCACTTCGGTGATCGGTGCGTGGCCGAGCTCAGCTGTTCACGACGCCGACACGCGTGCCAGTAGTTCGTCGAGCTGATCGTAGCCCTGGCTCATGCCGGTCTCCATGCCGGACGATGCCATTCCGTCGCGTGCTTCCATACTCGGGTACACACCGTGGCCGCTGAGCTTGCAGCGCCCACCGCCGAGATCGGTGAAGGTGAGGAATTCGATGCTCACCACATCGGCAAAGCCATCGAATTCGAATGTCTGAACGGCGAATTCGTTCTCACGTACGGTATGGAAGACTCCCGTGAACGTGTAGGAACCATCGTTGTCGGTGTGGGTGTACCGGTAGCTGCCGCCGGTGCGGAAATCGTAGTGGTCGATGGTCATCTCCATCCCACGCGGGCCGAGCCACTGCGCGATGAGATCGGGGTCTTTGTGGGCACGGAACACGTCGGCGACAGGAAAGTCGAATTCGCGTTCGTAGTCGATGAAGGGGACGCCGTCGGGGACGGTGACGTTCAGGGCGTTGCTCATGACGAACCTTTCCCAGGGGGTTCCTCGGGAACCCTCTATGGTGTCGGGTCGGCCGATTCCCCGGCCAGCACGGCGTCGAGATCGCGGAACTGCTGTTCCTTGACCAACCGGTAGCGGTCGATCCAGGCGGTCAGCATCTCCAGCCGTGCGGGGTTCAGGTGAACGGGACGACGCTGGGCATCGCGTGTGCGTGTGACGAGCCCGGCGTGCTCGAGCATCCGAATGTGCTTCGAGATCGCTTGTGTGGTGATCGCGAAGGGTTCCGCGAGTTCTGTCACGGTGGCAGGGCCCCGGCTGAGCTGGGCGACGATGCGGCGGCGGACGGGATCGGCCAGGGCGGTGAATGCCCGATCGAGCAGGTCGTCGTCCTCGTTCATGGTTTCCTGCCTTCCTCAACCTTCAGGTTTATCAACCATCTGGTTGAGTAAAGGATGAACTCGTACGCGCGGATCTGTCAAGGCCGGGAAGTGTGAATGCCGGACGGATCCGTCGCTGCCCGGTTACCGTCGGGGGATGATCTCGGGGGTGAGGGTTCGGTCAGGAATCAGGGTTGCTGCTGCAGCGGCGGTGTCGCTCGCGCTCGTCGGAGCGTGCGCATCGGGAGCCGACGACAGCGGAAGCGGAGGCGCGCAGGAGGCCGCCGCTACCTGTACCGCGGGGCCCAACGGCACGCCGCTCACGGGCGCACCACCGTCGCCGGAGACGGGTGAACGCGACATCTCGACCAATCCCGAGATCGCTACCGGCTATCGCACGGGCATGACCGCGGTGACCACCGGTTCGTTCGCGGTGTCGACGGCGAATCCGATCTCGACCGAAGCAGCGTGCGAGGTTCTCCGGGACGGTGGCACCGCGGCCGACGCGCTGGTGGCCGCGCAGATGGTGCTCGGGCTCGTCGAACCCCAATCGTCCGGCATCGGCGGCGGCGCATTCCTGATGTACTACGACGCCGAATCCGGCGAGGTCCAGGCATACGACGGTCGTGAGACGGCTCCGATGTCCGCGACCGAGAACTACCTGCGCTGGATCAGCGACACCGACCGCACCGAACCGACACCCGACGCGCGCGCAAGCGGCCGGTCGATCGGGGTTCCGGGCGTACTGCGCATGCTCGAGATGGTGCACGGCGAACACGGCTCGGCAGAGTGGGCCGGGCTGTTCGACCCCGCAATCGAACTCGCCGATCAGGGCGTCGTGATCAGCGACCGAATGGCCGACTCGATCGCCGATGCCGCGGCGCAACTCGCTGTCGACGACAACTCCCGTGCGTACTTCCTGCAGCCGGACGGCAGCCCGAAACCCGCTGGGGAGACGTTGACCAATCCCGCGATGGCCAAAACCCTCGGCGCGATCGCCACCGACGGACCCGACGCGTTCTACACCGGTAGCATCGCCCAGGCCGTCGTCGACGCCACCGCGACCGACTCCGGTGGGCGCACACCCGGCACGATGACGCTCGACGATCTCGCAGGATATGAAGCGAAAGTGCGTACACCCCTGTGCACCCCGTATCGCGACTACGAGATCTGCGGCATGCCGAACCCGTCGTCCGGCGGCGTGACCGTGGCCGCGACCCTCGGCATCCTCGAGAACTTCGACCTTGCAGCGTTGCCGCCCAGCGACATCGACGCCGACGGGGGTGTGCCGAATGCCGATGCCGTGCATCTGATCTCGGAAGCCGAACGGCTCGCCTACGCAGACCGCGACAAGTACGTCGCCGACTCCGATTTCGTCCCGCTGCCCGGAGGTTCGCTCGATACCCTCGTCGACCCCGACTACCTCGCCGAGCGCGCAGGCCTGATCGATCCGGGCAAGAGCATGGGCGAAGCGCAGCCCGGCGATTTCGGCCCGGTTCCACTCGGTGTCCCCGCGCCGAGCCCGGAACACGGAACCAGCCACATCTCGGTTGCCGACAGCTACGGCAACGTCGCGTCGATGACGACGACGATCGAGTCGGCGTTCGGCTCGTTCCACATGAGTGAGGGATTTCTTCTGAATAATCAGCTCACCGACTTCTCCGCCGAACCCGTCGACGAAGAGGGTCTGCCCGTCGCCAACCGGGTCGAACCCGGCAAGCGGCCGCGCAGTTCGATGGCCCCGACGCTCGTGTTCGACCGCACCCCCGAGGGTGAACGCGGCGATCTGCAGATGGTCGTCGGATCCCCGGGCGGCTCGGTGATCATCCAGTTCGTCGTCAAAACCCTGGTCAACTCGTTCGACTGGGGGCTCGACCCGCAGCAGGCCGTGTCGGCCGTGTCGTTCGGTGCCGCGAACACCCCGGTCACCGGAGTGGGGGGCGAGCATCCGGCAGTCGACGCGTCCGACGACGGAACCCACGACCGGCTCGTCATGCAACTCCGTGAGATGGGGCATGAGGTGTCCGTCGCGCCGCAGTCCAGTGGGCTCAGCGCACTGCAGCGTGACGGCGACGGATGGATCGGCGGCGCCGACCCGCGCCGCGAAGGAGCCGTCATGGGCGACACCGGGCAGTGAGAACCACCTACCCGATCGGGTAGGTCATGACCCCTCCGCCGGCCCGGTGTGCGCCTGCCCGCGGCAGCCTAGGGTGGGGAGGCGCACGTAAGCTGGATCACACACATGCGCCGACCGTCAGGAGTGAGCAGTGGCCGTCGTCATTCCGGAGCCCGGGTATGCGGGGTCGCGCCACCACCACGATGCGGGGAGCCGTCCTGGGGTCGTGAAGTTCCATGCCCCGGAGATCGTCTTCGGGGAAGGGTCGCTGGTCGAGGCGGCCCATGCGACCGCGCGACTCGGCGGGGTCCGGCCCATGCTCGTCACCGATCCTGGTCTGGAGGCGGCCGGGTGGGCCGACGAAATGCGACGCCACCTCCTCGACCGCGGTTTGAGTCCCACCGTCTGGTCGGACCTGACACCCAATCCCAAGGACTACGAGGTCGCGGCCGGTCACGAGGTGTACCGCGCGGCCGGCTGCGATGTGCTCGTCGCGCTCGGCGGCGGTTCGGTGATCGACGCCGCGAAGGGTATCGCGATCCTCGCCGCGAACGGTGGCAGCATCCTCGATTACGAGGGAGTCGACCGCGCGAGCATTCCCATTCCGCCGATGGTGATGGTGCCGTCGACATCCGGTACCGGCGCCGATGTGTCCCAGTTCTGCGTCGTCACCGACACCGCACGCGGCAGCAAGATCACCATCATCGGGCGGTCCCTGGTACCTGATCTCACGGTGATCGACCCGCGCCTGCTCACCACCATGCCCGACGACCTCAACGCAGCAACCGGACTCGACGCACTGACACACGGCATCGAGGCATTCGTTTCCCTCGCGCACAATCCGCTCACCGACCACCACGCCCTGCGCGCGATCGATATGGTCACCGGCACGCTGGTTCGCACCATCGACGACCCACTCCACATGGAGGCGCGAGCAGTCATGGCGCAGGCGAGTCTGGAGGCCGGACTGGCCTTCACCAACGCGATCCTGGGTGCCACACACGCGATGAGCCACCAGGTCGGTGGTCTCCTCGACCAGCCGCACGGCGTCATCAACGGGGCACTGCTTCCGCATGTCATTCGATTCAACGGCGCGTCCGACCCTGCCCCGTACGTCACCATCGCCGCGACACTCGGACTCGAGGAGTCACGCGGCCCCGCCGCCGACGCGGTCGACGCGGTGGCCGCCCGCATCGACGACCTCGCCCGAGAGGTGGGCGTGCCGCGAGGCCTGCGGCAACTCGGAGTCGCCGAAGGCGACCTCGCGCGGCTCGCCGAAGGCGCACTCCGCGACGCCTGCATGTCCACCAATCCGCGCACCGCGACACATGAGCAGATGGTCGAACTGTTCAGGACGGCACTGTGAGCGCACCGGACCTCTCGGCGCTCACCGGCCTGCGGTCGGGCAAACCGACATTCTATCCCCAATACCGTGGTGCAGCAGAACGTCTCGAACGTGTCGTATATGCGCTCGAACTGATCTCCCGCGCACTGGTCCGCACCGTCGAGGGACCCGAAACCCTGATCTGCGCGGTAGCCGAGGCCGCACGAGCACACCTGAGTGCACGCTGGGTGGCGTTCGCCCTCACCGACGGCACCCTGCCCGATGCGGGTCCGCGCAGACTCGTACTCGGGCCCGACGCCACCCCGTTCCTCGTCGACGACGTCGAAGGACCGCCGCTTCCCGGCGAAGTGGTCTCCGTCCTCGAGGACATCCGCCGCGGATCGATCGGACAGTCCGCCGAGATTGCGCCGCACCGTGCATTCGTGCCGATCGTTCTCGACGGGGGAGTGGCCGGAGCGATCGCGGCGTGGACACCCGAGCACCGCGTCCTCGACAGCACGGATCGGGCGGTGCTGTCGATCCTGGCGAGCCAGACCGCGGTCGCGCTCCAGAACTCGGCGCTGTATCAGCGAGGACAATTGCTCCTGCATCGCGCCGAGCAGGCATACCAGGAGGCCAATCGGTTCGCGGCAGATCTGCAGGCGCGCAACGAAGAACTCGAGGCGACACTGCGTGAACTGGCGCTCACTCAACGCAGACTCGGTGCCGCGCATCGACATCAGGCGCTCGACGAGGAACGGCACCGTATCGCGCGTGAACTCCACGACAGCGTCGCCCAGGCCGTGTTGTCGGCAGGTATGCAGATAGAGGTGTGCCGCAGCGAGATTCCCGCAGAGGAACGTAGCGAGCGGCTCGATCTGGCCAAGGAGCTGACCCGCCGCGCCGTCGAACAACTCCGGTCCGCCATCTACGCACTCAACCGAACCTCCGACGCCGACCGCTCGTCGCTCCCCGAGATGCTCGAGCAACTGCGGGTCGCGCACACGCCCGCTGAACTGGACATCGCGGTACGGGTGGGTGGCACCCCGGTCGAACTGTCCGGCGATGCCGAGCACTCCCTCCTCCGGATCGCGGGCGAAGCCCTGTTCAATACCGCCGTGCACGCCAACGCGACCCGCGCGATCCTGCGCCTGACCTACAGTCCTGAGTCGGTGCTGTTGTCCGTCGCCGACGACGGTGACGGTGACCCCGCGCGCATGCGGCTGATGTTGAAACTGGCGGGCAACGATCTCGACGGCCACCATCGCGGGTTGGCCAACATGAAGGCCCGCGCACACGAACTGGGCGGCACCCTCGAGGTACGCCGAGCCAGGATCGGCGGGGTTCGCGTCGCCGTCCGGATTCCGGTTCGGCGCCCGGCCGACCCGGCCACGACGGGAGAGGCATCATGACCGCGACGCAACAACACCCGCAGCGCGCGCCCTCCGGCACGATCCGAATCGCGCTGGTCGACGATCACGCGATCCTGCGACAGGGATTGCGTTCGATCCTCGATCGGGAACCCGACCTCGAGGTGGTGGGGGAGGCATCGACCGAGGTGGAGGCCGTCGCGCTCGTCGACCGGATGCGTCCGGACATCGTCCTGCTCGACCTCAAGTTGTCGGCCGGATCCGACTACGAAGGTCTCGCGCTGTGCGGACAACTGTCCGCGTCTCACCCCGGTATCGGATTACTCGTGCTCACCACGTTCCTCGACGAGCAGATCGTCGTCCGTGCCGTGCATGCCGGTGCGCGCGGCTATGTCGTCAAGGATGTCGACACCACCGAATTGGTCCGTGCCATTCGCGCGGTGTCGCGTGGGGAAAGCGCCTTCGATTCGCGCAGCGCGGCGGCCGTGGTGCGGTCCCTCAACGGACAGGGCGTCTCGGCCGAACAACTCACCGGGCGCGAACTCGAGGTGCTGCAACTGCTTGCGGGTGGCCTGTCGAATGCGAAGATCGGTGAGCAGCTGTATATTTCGGCGACCACGGTGAAGTTCCACGTCAGCAACATCATGCGCAAGCTCGGAGTGAGCCGGCGCGCGGAGGCGGTGTATGCGGCGAGCAAGCAGGGTCTGATCTGAATCCGTATGCGCCCGATGTGATGGTTGGTGTGCGGATATCGCTACGCCAACCGTCATTTGGACGCTTTGTCAGCGCACGTCGATGACGAGCCAGCCGCCATGGTGCTCGAACGCCTCGTAGGGCCGTCCAGTGCCGCGCCCCAATGCCTCGAGCGCGGCGAGGTCGAAGGTCCGGATGTGCCCGTGACACGCGGTCGCCTCGTCCTCGAACGGCACGGCAATCACGACGCGTTCGCGCGCGATCCGCAGGGCCTCGTGCAACACGGCGTCGCCGATCTCGGCACCGACGTGTTCGAGGAGATGGACGGCGGTGACGGTGTCAGAACTGTTGTCGGGGACGGGTACGTGCGCGGCGTCGCACACGATCGTGTCGAGTTCGATACCGAGTTCGGGTGCGACGGCGTCGAGTAGGCGCATGGTGCCGGGCAGGATGTCGGTGGCCGTCACGTGCGTACCGGCGCGGGCAAGGCGGAGGGGAAGAAAACCGAAGCACGATCCGAGGTCGAGCACGTCGCCCCGGACGAGTTCCTCGGCCGTGTCGTGGATCGGTGCGAATTGCGCTGTGCCGTCGAGGAGTTCGCTCAGCGAGTTGCGGTAGTAGGTGACCCACGCATCGAGTGCGCCCGGCACCGTGGAGCGGACGAGCCCCACCATGGTCAGCTCGAACTCTTCCTGCCCGAACGCGGCGTCCTGCACCGATGCGGTGACTCCGGCGACGAGTCGTTCACTGAGCTGGTCGGCGGTGAGCGAGTGCGTCACGTGCAGCCGGTCGTCGCCGCGATGCAGGGTGAGGCCACCGGACGTGAGACCACCGGACGGAATGTGCTCGACCGTGACGTGGTCGTGTGTCCAGCGGCCGGGAGGGCAGGGGGCGAGGGAATCGAGCACGGTCATGGCAGGCCAACCTCGGTGGAGTGCGGAGCGACGATGGGGTCACTGGAGTGCGGAGCGACGACGGGGTCACTGGAGTGCGGAGCGACGACGGGGTCACTGTAGTCGAGACCTGCTGTGAGGGGTTGCATTCCGGTGGCGAGCAGCTCTCGGAGATTCGCCGTGGGGTTGTCGAGCCACTCCTGGTACGCGGCGAGGGCCACGCCGAGTAGCAGGTACCCGTAGGTGCGGGGCATGTGGTCGTCCGGAGCTGCACCGGTACGGCGTGCGGTGAACTCGGCGACAACGCGTCGCCACCCCTCGTACATCAGCGACGAGTACCCCTGGAGTGCCGGCGTGCGCAGGATCAGGCTCATCCGCGCGCGATGTCGATCGGCTTCCGAGTCGGGGAAGGTGTTGAAGTCGAGTATTGCGGCGGTGAGTGCTTCGGCCAGCGGGATGTCGTCGGGGATCGCTGCGAGGAGGTCGCGCATGTGATCGAGGTGCGCATCGAAGTCGCCCCAGGCCAGAGCGTTCTTCGAAGGGAAGTACCGGAAGAAGGTGCGGCGCGCGATGCCGGCTTCTTCGGCGATGTCGTCGACGCTCGTCTCGTCGAATCCGGTCTTTTGGAACAGTTCGATGCCGATCGCGGACAGGCTTTCCTTCGTGGTGGACGGGCGTCGTCCTACCCGAGCGGACGGTTTTCGTCGGCTTCGCATCCTGGTTCCCCTCCCTGCGTGACATTCTGCACTCGATGCCATTAGAGTGGTTAATCGGGTCACAGTGCAAGTGCAGTGTGACACCGAGCTCCAGCCCCGGAGTGTGAAGAAACAGTGTGTGAAGAAAACCGTGTGGAAGAAACAGAGTGTTGAGAAGCCGAGGAGGAAGCATGTCCGATCGTGACAACGCCGTGATCGAGTCCGATCTCATCGAGGAGTCTCTCGTCGAAGAGGTGTCCATCGACGGTATGTGCGGCGTGTACTGACATGACCGCGCCCGGAGCCACCGACGTGTCCCCCGAAAAAATGAGTACCGAAACGTTCGACCCGGGTGCCACCTGGCGGCTCCACCCGCAGGTAGCGCTTCGCCCCGAACCTTTCGGGGCGTTGCTCTACCATTTCGGCACCCGCAAACTGTCGTTCCTGAAGAACACCGTCATCGTCGAGGTCGTCAAATCGCTCGACGAGCACGATTCGGTGCGAGAGGCGTTGCGCGCCCACGGGATCGACGAGAGCGCCGAGCGGCCCTATGTGCGTGCCCTCGGCACGCTGGCCGCCTCGCACATGATCGTTCCCGCCTGACGTTTCCGACCCAAGCAAGGATCCGCCATGACGTCTCTGCTCGAACCCCCCGTCACCACCGCACCCCCGAAAGTGGGTCGCCTCGTCGACCAGTTCGAGAAGGGCCTCGACGCCCCGATCTGCCTGACGTGGGAGCTGACCTACGCCTGCAACCTGTCGTGCGTGCACTGCCTGTCGTCGTCCGGTAAACGCGACCCGCGCGAGCTGAGCACCGAACAGTGCAAGTCGATCATCGACGAGCTTCAGCGCATGCAGGTGTTCTACGTCAACATCGGCGGTGGCGAGCCCACCGTGCGCTCCGACTTCTGGGAGCTCGTCGACTACGCCACCGAGCATCAGGTCGGCGTGAAGTTCTCCACCAACGGTGTGCGCATCGACAAGAAGGTCGCCGCGCGACTCGCTGCCTCCGACTACGTCGACGTGCAGATTTCCCTCGACGGTGCGACCGCAGAGGTCAACGACGCGGTGCGCGGCCCGGGTTCGTTCGCGATGGCCGTGCGTGCACTCGAGAACCTGTCCGAGGCGGGATTCCGTGACGCGAAGATCTCCGTGGTCGTCACCCGTCAGAATGTCGATCAGCTCGACGAGTTCAAGGCCCTCGCCGATCATTACGGTGCGACGCTGCGTATCACGCGTCTCCGTCCGTCCGGTCGTGCCGTGGACGTGTGGGACGACCTGCATCCCACCCACGAGCAGCAGCGGCAGCTCTACGACTGGCTCGTCGCGCACGGTGAAGGGGTGCTGACCGGCGACTCGTTCTTCCACCTGTCGGCCTTCGGCGACTCGGACGGTGGCGGTGGGCTGCCCGGCCTGAACCTGTGTGGTGCGGGTCGTGTGGTGTGCCTGATCGATCCGATCGGCGACGTGTACGCGTGCCCGTTCGCGATCCACGACAACTTCCTCGCGGGCAACATCCTCACCGACGGTGGTTTCTCGCAGGTGTGGAAGACATCCGAGCTATTCCGCTCGTTGCGTGAGCCACAGTCGGCCGGTGCGTGCGCGTCGTGCAATTTCTACGATTCGTGCCGCGGCGGCTGCATGGCGGCGAAGTTCTTCACCGGTCTGCCGATGGACGGACCGGACCCCGAATGTGTTCAGGGATACGGACAGGCGGCGCTCGAGGGCGACCGTACGGTGCCGCAATCGAGTGTCGACCATTCGCGCACCGGTAAGCGTGCCGAGCGTCGTACTCCGGCGGCGCCGGTGCCTCTGACCTTGCTCACCAAACCCCCCGCCAAGTTCTGCGACGAGAATCCGCTCGCAGGCCTGTAGATCCCGAGGAGACCACTTCAGATGGCCAAGCCTTCCTGGCTGAAGAACCCGTGGGCCCAGGACCCCTGGTTCGAAACGGTCGCGATCGCGCAGGAACGCGCGCGCAAGAAACTGCCCAAGTCCGTCTACGGCGCGCTGGTTGCCGGGTCGGAAGCAGGGCTCACGGTGGACGACAACACGGCCGCGTTCCGCCAGCTCGGGTTCGCCCCGCACGTTGCCGGGCTGTCCGACAAGCGTGAGATGGGCACCCGTCTTCTGGGGCAGGACGTCTCGATGCCGGTGATGATCTCTCCGACCGGTGTGCAGGCGGTGCATCCCGACGGAGAAGTCGCGGTGGCGCGAGCCGCAGCCGCCCGAGGCGTCGCGATGGGGTTGAGCTCGTTCGCGAGCAAATCCATCGAGGACGTCGCGGCAGCCAACGACAAGACGTTCTTCCAGATGTACTGGGTGGGCAGCCGCGAGGTGCTCGTTCAGCGTATGGAACGTGCGCGTGCCGCCGGTGCCAAGGGCCTGATCATGACCCTGGATTGGTCGTTCTCCAACGGCCGCGACTGGGGCAGCCCCGCCATCCCCGAGAAGATGAACCTCGGCGCGATGGTCAAGTTCGGGCCGGAGGGCGTCCTGCGCCCCAAGTGGCTGCTCGAGTGGGCCAAGACGGGCGGTGTCCCCGACCTGACCACACCCAACCTCACCCTCCCCGGCGGAGAGGCGCCGACGTTCTTCGGTGCGTACGGCGAATGGATGTCCACTCCGCTGCCTACGTGGGAAGACGTTGCGTGGCTGCGTGAGCAGTGGGGTGACGGTCCGTTCGTGCTCAAGGGTGTCATGCGCGTCGACGACGCCAAGCGCGCGGTCGATGCCGGAGTCACCGCGATCTCGGTGTCGAACCACGGCGGCAACAACCTCGACGGCACCCCCGCACCGATCCGTGCGTTGCCTGCCATCGCCGAGGCCGTGGGCAAGGACGTCGAAGTTTTGCTCGACGGCGGTATCCGCCGCGGCAGCGACGTCGTCAAGGCGCTCGCGCTGGGCGCCAAGGGCGTCCTCATCGGACGCGCCTACCTGTGGGGTCTCGCCGCGAACGGACAGGCGGGTGTGGAGAACGTCCTCGACATTCTCGGTGGCGGAATCGGTTCGGCCCTGATGGGACTCGGAAAGAACTCGATCCACGAGCTCACCCCCGACGATGTGTTCGTGCCCGCAGGCTTCCGTCGGGATCTCGGTATCTGAGACGAACCTCGGGCAGATGCAGATGAGCCGTGCGCTCACCGATCCGATCACCCTCGCCGGATGCACCGCTCCGGCGAGGGTGATCTTCGGTCCGCACGAGACGAATCTCGGTGAGGGGCGGAGGTTCTCGCCCCGGCACGTCGCATACTACGAGCGGCGGGCACGGGGTGGGGCAGGTGTCGTCGTCACCGAGGTCGCGTCGGTGCACGGGCTCGATCACCCATACGAACGTGCTCCCCTGGCGGAGGTCAACGGCGAGGGATGGGCTCGGATCGTCGCTGCGTGCCGACCGCATGGAACCCTTGTCCTCGCCGGCCTCGGGCATTGCGGACTGCAGGGCTCGAGCGCATGGACACAGTCGGCGTTGTGGGCGCCGTCCCGAGTTCCCGATCCGGCGACCCGAGAACTCCCGGCCGAAATGTCCACCACCGACGTCGATTCGGTCATCGAGGGCTACCGGCGTGCCGCGGCGATCGCTGCGGCTGCGGATGTCGACGGCGTCGAACTCGATGCCGGGCCGACCGCATTGTTACGTCAGTTCCTGTCGGGGCTCACCAACCGCCGTGAGGACTCCTACGGTGCCGACAGGCTGCGACTCCTCCGCGAAGTGCTCACAGCCGTGCGCGACGAACTGGGGCCGACCCGGATAGTAGCCCTGCGCCTGTCGTGCGACGAGAACGCGCCCTGGGCGGGCATCGTTCCGGACACTGCGGCGGCATGGGCACGCGACCTCGCCCCACTCCTCGACCTGCTCACCGTCGTACGCGGAGGCCTGTTCACGCCCGAGACCTATCGGCCCGACGCCCACACCCCCGAAGGCTTCAATGACGATCTGTGTCGCGGGATTCGTGACGCCGTCGACGGCGCGGTGCCGGTGGTTCTGCAGGGCAGTGTCGTCGACCCCGCTCATGCGGCGCGCGCGCTCGACGGGATCTGCGACATGGTCGAGATGACGCGCGCCCAGATCGCCGATCCCGACCTCGTGCGCTCGATCCGCACCGGGCGAGCGCCCAGGCCGTGTGTGCGCTGCAACCAGGCATGTCTCGTCCGGGATTTTCGCAACCCGACCGTCGGGTGCATCGGAAACGCAGAGGCGGGCCGAGAGACACAACCGCCGGTTCGGCCTGCAAGCGTCGCCCGCGACGTGCTGGTCGTGGGTGGGGGACCGGCGGGTCTCGAGGCTGCGCGCGTGCTCGCCGAACGGGGACACCGCGTCGTGGTGACCGAACGCGACGAGGATATCGGGGGCCTGACACTCGTCATCTCCGCCGGACGGGGGCGTGCCGATTTCGCCGCACTCGCGACCTGGCTCGAGAGGCGTTGCCGTGCACTCGGAGTCGACATTCGGACCGGCACCGAGACCCTCGGCACCGACATCGAGTCGGCAGTCGCAGGCGGCGTCGCGGTGGTACTGGCAACCGGCGGCGAACCCCGGCCCCCCACGTTTCCTGTCGTCGACGGGAATCGGTATGTCACTGCCATCGAGGCGCTGACCCACCCCGACCGGCTGTCGGGCCGGATCGTCGTGTGGGATCCGGTGGGAGGGCCGGTCGCCGTCGCGGTGGCCGAGCATCTCGCCGAGAGCGGCGCGGAAGTGCACTATGCGACCGTCGACCCGATCGCCGGGTCGCGGCTGGCGCCTACCGGCGATCTCGTCGCGGCAAACGCTCGGATCACGCGGGCAGGTATCACCCGGCACCTCGGTGTCACGGTGTGCGCGGTCGACGGTGCAGGTGTTCATCTCGAGGATCGCCTCACGAGCGAGTCCACCCTGGTGGTGGGCGCGACGGTCGTCGACTGCACGCCGCCACGTCCGGGCACAGCACTCGCAAGAGAAGGAGTGGCCCGCATCGGTGACTGTGTTGCGCCGCGAAGTGTCCGCTCAGCGGTCGACGAAGGGCACGCGCTGGCACGCGAGCTGTAATCTGAGAAAACTGAAACAGGTTCTACTCGACGATCGAAGGGAACGACTGCAATGGGCGAATTCGACGGCAAGGTCGTCTTTATCACTGGTATCGCACGGGGGCAGGGCCGCAACCACGCCCTGCGGTTCGCGCGCGAAGGCGCATCGATCATCGGAATCGACGTCGCGAAACCGGTCACGGAATACGCCACCTACGGACAGGCGACCGAAGACGATTTCCACGAGACGGTCCGGGCGGTCGAGGAAGCCGGCGGCAAAATCGTGGCCCGGATAGGCGACGTTCGCGACAGTGCAGCCTTGAAGGCCGTCGTCGACGAGGGCGTGGCGCAGTTCGGCCGCCTCGACGTCGTGGTCGCCAACGCCGGCATCTGCACGTGGAACCGCTTCTGGGAGATGCCCGACGACCAGTTCGAAGAACTCATCGACATCAACCTGACGGGCGTGTTCAAAACCCTCAAGGCCGCGGCACCCGCGATGATCGAGGCGGGCAACGGCGGGTCCATCATCGTCGTCAGCTCGGTCGCCGGGCTCAAGGCCATGCCCGGTCAGATCAACTACGCGGCAGCAAAATTCGGGCTCGTCGGCATCACTCAAGCGGCTGCCAAGGAACTCGGCGAGTTCAACATCCGCGTCAACTCCATC
Organism: Rhodococcus sp. NPDC060086; assembly: GCF_042730275.1. Classification (NCBI taxonomy): domain Bacteria; kingdom Bacillati; phylum Actinomycetota; class Actinomycetes; order Mycobacteriales; family Nocardiaceae; genus Rhodococcus; species Rhodococcus sp. NPDC060086. Next base: position 273 of record NZ_JBHWWZ010000069.1, on the reverse strand, counting down.
CACCCGTACGGTGTGAACACCCCCATGGGTACCGACGTTGCCGTCCTGCAGTTGTTCGAGAAGCACCCCGCATGGGGACCGAATTTCGTCCCGATCCTCACCGAGAAGCCCATCGCCGATCCCGACGACATCTCCGACTCCGTGCTCTTCCTCGCAAGCGACCGCGCGAAGACCATCACCGGTAGTCAGATGGCGCTCGATCAGGGCAACTCGAAGGTCTGACCGATGTCGCGCACCGTGGGCGGGGCCGATCCGCAGGACACCCTGCGGACT
>NZ_JBHWWZ010000068.1:0-20929 GCF_042730275.1 Rhodococcus sp. NPDC060086 | reverse complement strand
TTCCCGGTACCTGTGGGGCGGGCATTTATGGTCCCGCTCCTACTACTGCGGGACTGCGGGCGGCGCGCCGTTGTCGGTGATTGCCGAGTACGTGAAGTCTCAACGGCGCCCTGAGTGACGGTGATTCACCTCCACCGTGAACGATGGAGCACTCTCACCGAGATCGGTAGAATTCGACTGAACACGACCTGTGGAGGCGAACGCCGTGACGAACGGGCCCGACGAACACGATCTGCGTGTGAGCGACGAGGAACGGCTGCATGCCCTCAACGCCATCAGTGAGCATTTCGCGGCGGGACGGCTCGATGCCGACGAGTTCTACGAACGTTCCGGTGAGATCGCGGCGGCCCGCGCGCTCGACCCGCTCCGCAACGCCTTCCGCGGACTTCCGGGCGGCGCACCCTTGGAAGTGGTCGGCAACCGGATCCGGAAGGTTTCGACCGAGATCGCCGAAACCACGCCCGCCGGTGCTCCGTCACGCAGCGCAGAGACAGAACTGTCGTCGCTGCTCCGGCGAGGAAATCTGGTCGAATCGCTCGACTGGGTGATCGTCGGCATCACCCTCGTGACGTTCCTCGTGCTGAACAACGTGGTCGAGTGGGACCACGCCTGGCTGGTCTGGCCCAGTCTGGTCGTGACTCTGGGGCTGCCGCGGTTGATCTTCAACTACAGCGACTCGGACGAGGAACTCTACGAAGAGCTGAAGGAATCCGAGAACGAGGAGCGCAAGAAAAGACTGAAGCAGGCCGCAGACCGGATCAAGCAGCTCGAGAACAACGACGGCGCCGACTGAGAAATCAGTCGACGAGCGCCTTGAACTGCGCCTCGTACAGGCGCGAGTACGCACCACCGCGTTGGAGCAGTTCCTCGTGAGCACCCTGCTCGACGATCCGGCCGTCCTCCATCACCACGATCCGGTCGGCGTCGCGGATCGTCGACAACCGGTGCGCGATCACGAAACTGGTGCGGTCGTCGCGCAGCCGCGCCGTGGCCTGCTGCACGAGAAGTTCGGTGCGGGTGTCGACCGAGCTCGTGGCCTCGTCGAGGATCAGGATCGACGGCTTCGACACGAATGCGCGGGCGATCGTGATGAGCTGCCGCTCACCGGCACTGAGGCTTCCCGACTCCTCGTCGACGATGGTGTCGTAACCCTCGGGCAGTGCCCGCACGAACCGGTCGACGTAGCTCATCCGGGCGGCCGACATGATCTGGTTCTCGGTCGCGTAGGGATTGCCGTAGGCGATGTTCTCGCGGATCGTGCCGCCGAACAGCCAGGTGTCCTGCAGCACGATGCCGATCCGGGTTCGCAGCTCCTCCCGCAGCATCCCGGTGATGTCGACACCGTCGACGAGGATCCGGCCCGAATCCACCTCGTAGAAACGCAGGATCAGATTCACGAGAGTGGTCTTGCCTGCACCGGTGGGTCCGACAATCGCGATCATCTGCCCGGGTTCGGCCCGCAACGTCAGATTCTCGATCAGCGGGCGTTCCGGGGTGTACGAGAACGACACGTTCTCGAACTCGACGAGTCCGTGCCTGCTCCACGGCATCGTGGGAGCCGCAGGTTCCGGCTCCTGTTCCTCCTCGTCGAGGACCGCGAACACTCGCGTGGCGGATGCCGCGGCGGACTGCAGCAGATTGAGCATGGCACCGATCTGGGCGAGCGGCTGCGACAACTGCCGCGAATACTGGATCATCGCCTGGATCTCACCGAGGGTGGAGGTGCCCGACGCCACGCGCAGACCACCGAGCACCGCCACCACGACGTACCCGATGTTGCTGAGGAACGTCACGAGCGGCAACACCAGGCCCGAGACGAACTGCGCCCGGTACGCGGCGTGGAACAACGAATCGTTGGTTTCGGTGAATCGCCGCTCGATCTCCTCGGTACGGCCGTACGCGGTGATGAGTTCGTGTCCGGTGAACGATTCCTCGATCTGCCCGTTGAGGGTGCCCGTCGCATCCCATTGCGCCGCGAAATGCTTCCGCGAACGCTTCGCCACGAGGATCGTCACCACGGCCGCGGCCGGGACGAGCAGCAACGCGATCACAGCAAGCAACGGCGAAATCCAGAACATCATCACGATGAGCCCGAGAAGCGTGAACACCGCCAGCACCAGCTGGCTGATGGACTCCTGCATGCCCGTCGACACATTGTCGATGTCGTTGGTGACCCGGCTGAGCAGATCACCGCGCGAATGCGTGTCGAAGTAGCGCAACGGCAGGCGATGAACCTTCCGTTCGACGCTCGCGCGCATATCCCGCACTGTGCGCTGCACGATCTCGTTCAGCCCATACGCCGCAACCCAGATCAGCGCGGACGACAACAGGTACAGCGCGAGAACGATGACGAGGGTCCGTCCCAGGCTCGTGAAGTCGATGCCCACGCCTGGGATCACGTTCATGCCTGCGACCATGTCGGCGAACTGACCGCGATCCTCCGCACGTAGCTGCGCGATCGCGGCGTCCTTCGACAGTCCTGCAGGGAGCTGCATCCCGACCACACCGTTGAAGATGATGTCGGTGCCGCGACCGAGCACGAGCGGTGCGATCGACGAGCTCACCACCCCGAGCAGCGCCGCGATCATCACCGAGTACACGACGTACCGATGAGGGTGCAGCAGACCGAGAATGCGCACGATGACGCGCAGACGCGACTGCGGTGCAGCCTGCGGTGCAGCCGCGGCGGGCGTCGTCATACTGCGGCCATTCTCTGCGATTCGACGATCTCGGTATACGTCTTGGAGCGGCCGAGGAGCCCGAGGTGGGTGCCGGAAGCGACCATGGCACCTCCGTCGAGGACGACGATACGATCCGCGTCCTGCACGGTCGAGACGCGCTGGGCAACGATGAAGACGCAGGCGTTGCGGGTTTCCGGTTCCAGCGCCGCGCGCAGTCGCGCGTCGGTCGCGGGGTCGAGCGCCGAGAACGCGTCGTCGAACAGGTAGATCGAAGGTTTGCGGACCAGCGCGCGAGCGATCGCGAGTCGCTGCCGCTGCCCGCCCGAGACGGTGGTGCCGCCCTGCGACAGCACCGATTCGAGCCTGTCCGGCATGGAGTACACGAAGTCGGCGGCCTGGGCCACCTCGAGTGCGTGCCACAGTTCGTCGTCGCTTGCGTCGGCGCGTCCGTAGCGGAGATTGTCGGCGATCGTGCCCGAGAACAGGTACGCCTTCTGCGGGACGACGGAGATCCGCGACCGCAGTACCTCCGGATCGAGGCGCCTGACGTCGAGACCCGACACCAGCACCTGCCCGTCGGTGACGTCGATGAGTCGCGGGATCAAACGCATGAGGGTGCTCTTGCCCGATCCGGTGCCGCCGATGATCGCGGTGGTGGTGCCGGGCTCGGCACGGAAGCTGATCTCGCGCAGAACCGGTGCGTCGGCGCCCGGATAAGAGAATCCGGCGTGGCGGAATTCGACGTCGATGTGAGTGGGAAGTTCACGCACCGGCTGTGCCGGCGCTGCCACGGTCGGGACGGTGTCGAGGACCTCGAGGATTCGACCGGCACACACGCTCGCACGCGGCATCATCATCGCGATGAACGACGACATGAGGACCGCCATGAGGATCTGTGCGACATAGGTGATCATCGCGGTGATCGAACCGACCTGCATGGCGCCGGAGTCGATCCGGGATCCGCCGACCCACACCACGGCGACGGTGCTGATGTTCGCGATGAGCATCACCGCCGGATACAGCACCGAGTTGACGCGGCCGACACGCAACGCCGTGGCGGTCAGATCGTCGTTTGCACGGTCGAAACGGGCCTTCTCCGTGTCGTCGCGGACGAAGGCCCGCACGACCCGGATCCCGCTGACCTGTTCGCGCAGCACCCGATTGACTCCGTCGAGGCGTATCTGCATGACTCGGAAGCCCGGCAGCATCAGTGCGATGAGCACGACCATCGTCAGAATCAGTGCCGGTACCGCGACCGCAAGGACCAGTGAGGTGCCGACGTCTTCGCGCAACGCCATGATGACGCCGCCGGCAGCCATCATCGGCGACGTCACCACGATGGTGCAGGTCATCAGAACCAGCATCTGCACCTGCTGCACGTCGTTCGTGTTCCGGGTGATCAGCGAGGGTGCCCCGAAGGTACCGAACTCGCGAGCGGAGAACCCGCTGACCCGCTGCACGAGCGCCAGCCGGACATCGCGTCCGAACGACATGGCGGCTCGCGCCGCGAAGTACACGGCACCGATGGAGCAGCCGACCTCCACCGCGCTGATCCCCAGCATGAGGAGCCCGGTTCGCATGATGTAGTCGATATCGCCGACCGCCACGCCCTGATCGATCAGGTCGGCGTTCAGGCTCGGCAACAGCAGCATGCCCGTGGTGGCCGCGAGCTGCAGCAGGACCACAGCTATGAGCGAACCCTTGTAGCGCACGAGAAAGCGCCGTAACAGCCGAACCAACATGGGCAATACGCTACCTGCGTCTCCGGACGAACCTCGCGAGCCTCACACCCGGGTGGATTCCGGGGTCGCTGCGATGGCTTCCAGCTCACGAGTGAGCTTCTCGCCTTCGACGTCGACGTTGGGCAGGAGCTTGTCGAGCCACTTCGGCAACCACCACGCCTTGTCGCCGAGCAGCGCCATCACCGACGGGATGATCACCATACGGACGATGAACGCGTCGAAGAAGACGGCGGCGGCGAGCGCGAAGCCGATGGACTTGATCAGCGAGTCCGGTTCGGCGATGAACGCGGCGAACACCGAGATCATGATGATCGCGGCGGCGCTCACCACGCGGGCGCCGTGTGCGAAGCCGCTGCGCACCGCGTCCAACGCGGACGCACCGTGTACATAGTCCTCGCGCATGCGGGTCACCAGGAACACCTGGTAGTCCATGGCCAGGCCGAACACCACGCCGATGAGGATGATCGGCATGAAGCTCACGATGGGCTGCGGGTTCGAGATGAGACCGCCGAAGCCGTTCTGGAAGACCGCCACGGTGGCACCGAAGGTGGCCAGGACGCTCAGCAGGAAGCCGAGTGTCGCGGTGAGCGGCACCAGGATCGAGCGGAACACGAGCATGAGCAGGATGAATGCGAGACCCACGACCACCGCGAGGTACGGGACGAGCGCGCTCTGCAGGCTCGCCGACACATCGCCTTCCAGCGCGGTCTGACCGGTCACGCCGTACGAGAGGCCGTACTCGTCGCTCAGTGCTGCCTCGTCGGCGCGGATCTCCGAGACGAGGTCCATCGTCGCGGGGTCGGTCGGGCCACTGCGCGGGGTGATGAGGATCTGCGCGGTGTCGCCGGCCTCGTTCACTGCCACGACCTGGGCGTTGACGACCTCTTCGTGTCCGTACAGCGAGCCGAGGACGGCGGCGAAAGCGGCGTCGGCGGGTACTTCCGCGTCGCGAGCGTCGGCGACGACGACCAGCGGGCCGTTGCGTCCCGGTCCGAATCCTTCGTCGATCAGGTCGTAGGCCTGGCGTGCAGTGCTGGCGGGATCGCCCGTCGCCTCGGTGGGCAGGGCCAGACGCAGACCGGTCGCGGGGAGCGCCAGAACGCCGAGGAGAACGACACCTGCGACGAGCGGGATCAGCGGACGACGGGTGATGGCGCCGATGAACTTCTGTGCGGCACCCGGCTCGCCACCCTCGGGGTCGCGTGTGTTCAGTCCGGGAATGCGACCGGCGAATGCCTTCTCACCGAAGAGACCGAGCACCGCAGGCAGCAGCGAGATCGCGATGAGCACTGCCATGAGCACAGTGAAGGCGGCGGCGTATCCCATCACGGACAGGAACGGAATGCCCACGACGCTCAGCGCCATGAGCGCGATGATGACCGTCAGGCCCGCGAACACGACCGCGGAGCCCGCGGTGCCCACCGCACGACCGGCGGCTTCGGCGCGGTCGGAAGTCGCGAGCAACTCGTGTCGGAAGCGGGAGACGATGAACAACGAGTAGTCGATCGCGACAGCAAGGCCGATCATGATGGCGAGCGTCGGGGTCATCGAGCTCAGGTCGAAGAAACCCGTGGCGATGGTGATACCCAGGCTTCCGATGCCGACACCGACGAGAGCGGTGATCAGCGGCAGGCCTGCTGCGACGAGGGAGCCGAAGGTGAGGGTGAGGACGATCGCGGCGATACCGATGCCGATGAGTTCGGCGGTGCCGCCGGGCATCGCCATATCGGCTGCGGCGGTGCCGCTGACCTGCACGGTCAAACCGGCGTCGCGGCCGATGTCTGCGGCAGCGGCAATCTGGTCGCGCATGGTCTGATCCACGTCGGTCATCTCGCCCTCGAAGGGCACGGTGACGAACCCGACGGTGTGGTCGGCGCTGAGCGGCGACAGGGCCTGCGCATCTGCGAGCGCGGCCTCATCGGGTGTGCCCTGCTGCGCGGCCAGTCCCAGCATCTGCTGGGTGAGCCCCGCGTCCGCCGTGACCGGGTCCACCAGCGCTCCGGCCTGCTGCTCGGGCGAGGCGGTGGCCGGGTCGACCTTGGCCGGTGCAGAGACTGTGTCGATCCCGCGGATCGCGGCGAGAGTCTCGTCGATGGCAGCCATGTTCTCGGGGCTGTCGAGGGTCTGTCCGTCGGGCGCCGCGAAGACGTACCGTGCGCTGAGCGCGTTCATCGGGTCTTCGGCCGTCGGGAATCGTTCGGCCATCAGGTCCTGCGCATTCTGCGCGGGGGTGCCGGGAAGGGTGAACGAGTCGGTCGTCGGGCCGGACAGTGTTGCTGCGCCGACTCCGAAGAGGACGAGCAATGCGATCCAGAATGACAGGACTGCGCCCTTGCGTCGGTAGGCGAACTTGCCTATCCGGTAGAGGTAGGTCGCCACGGCAGGCACCCTTTCTGTGGTCGAACGTGATCGTGAACGTGGTCGAACGTGGTCGTGGGGCGGGGGTTACGCGAATCCCCGTCGCAGCAGCGCGAAGGCCTCACGAATGAGGTGTTCAGGAGTGGACGCAGAATTCGACATGGACATCTCGACTGCCGATTTGATGGCCCCCAAGCCGACGTAATACACCAGATTGGGGTAGATATCCGTGGCCGGATCGGTGCCGGTTCGTTCGGCGATGACATCGACGAGCAGCTGCGCCGAGCGCTTCGCCACGTCGATGTGCCGGGATTCGTTCGCGGACCCCTCCTCGACGAACGCGACGCACGTGCTGACGTCGTCGAACGACCACCGCTGGTCGGTCACCAGCCCGACGGCGCATTCCTCGAGCGAACCCATGATCGGCTCGCCCGCAGGGCGGTGCCGCAGAAGGTCGATCCACGTTTCGATCAGACCCTCGAAGTGCACGAGGACCGCTTCTTCCTTGCTCGCGAAGTAATTGTGGAAGGTGCGGGTCGAGACGCCCGCCCGGGCGGCGATTGCATCGGCAGTGACCTCGTGGAGGCCGTGCTCGCGCGCGAGTTCCGCAGCCGCGTCCGCGAGGGCCGCGCGGGTGGCCGCCTTCTTGCGGTCACGTAATCCGAGTTGAGAGCTCACTCCGACAACGGTACAGATTTTGCAGAGGTGTGTAACTTTGCAGACGTCTGCAATATTTATGGAATCGGACACACTCCGCCGATTCCAGTAACCCAGCTCACATACCGCGACGCTCCCACGCACCCGGATCCGCCGTCAGGTCGCGAACGAACTCCGAGAGGTCGTCGGCAACGATGTCCGCGAGCGTCACATCCTCGAGAACCGCGCGCAGATTCACCCGCACCGCGATCCACACGTCGCGCAGCCGCTCGGCCGCACCTGTGTACTCCACACTCTCCGGCCTTTCCCCGCGTACCGACGCGAGGGGCCCCTCCACCGTGCGGATGATGTCGGCGATGGAGATCTCGTCTGCGGGCCGCGCCAGCCAGTAACCGCCTTCGGGCCCACGACGGCTCCGCACGAGACCGCCTCGGCGCAGATCGGCGAGGACCGCTTCGAGGAACTTGTGCGGAATCGACTGCACGGTCGCCAGCTTCTCCGCCTTCGCCGGACCATCACCACATGCGGCAAGTTCCAGGAGCGTCCGCACCGCGTAATCGACCCTTGCACTGATATGCACTTCGGTGCCTCCTCCGACGTTTCCGGCCGACCAATTCCTACCAAACAGGGGAGAAATCGGCACCGTCGCTCACCGATAGTGACCGGCGCCATAGGGCACGTACACTGGGCGATCGTTCACGTACCAGTTCGGAGGTCCCGCGATGTGGGAGACACTGCGAGAATCGTGGGGTTCGCTGCTCGAACCGTTGCACGATCCCGTCGCCCTCGCGATTCCGGCGTTTGCACTGTTCCTGATCCTCGAGTGGGTCGCGGCCCGCACACTCGAACGCGTCGAGCCGGGGCCCGACGGCCGCGTGCACCCACCACGCGGCGGGTACGAGATGCGCGATGCACGCACGAGCTTGTCGATGGGGCTGATCTCGATCGTGACGAGCGCCGGCTGGAAGGTACTGGCACTCGTCGGGTATTCCGCGTTGTGGGTGTACCTCGCGCCGTGGCATCTGCCCGCCGACGCCTGGTACACGTGGGTGATCCTGCTGCTGGGGATCGACTTCCTCTGGTACTGGTATCACCGGATGGCGCATCGGATCCGTCTCGTCTGGGCGACACATCAGGCGCACCATTCGAGTGAGTACTTCAACTACGCGACCGCGTTGCGTCAGAAGTGGAACAACAGCGGCGAGATCATCATGTGGCTGCCGTTGCCCCTCCTCGGTATCCCGCCGTGGATGGTGTTCGTGGGATTCTCCGTGAGTCTCGTCTACCAATTCTTCGTTCACACCGAACGTGTGGGCGCACTGCCGGCACCGATCGAATTCGTCTTCAACACTCCGTCGCATCATCGGGTGCACCACGGGTCCGATGCCGAATACCTCGACCGCAACTACGCGGGCATCCTCATCATCTGGGATCGGATGTTCGGCACGTTCAAGGCCGAAGAGCAGCGTCCCGTCTACGGACTGACCACGCCCGTCGGCACCTTCGACATCTGGGATCTGCAGACCCACGAGTACAAGGCAATTGCGCGCGACTGGCGGTCGGCGGCGTCCTGGCGCGACAAACTCGGTTACGCGTTCGGCCCGCCCGGTTGGGCCCCGGTGAAGTCCGAGACGGAACCGGTCAGCTCATCTCGAGGGTGATCAGGAAGTCCACGCTTCCGGCCTCGTCGACGGCGACGAACCCGAGGTTCGGCGGCTGGATCCCCCAGTCCGACCACGTCGTGGGGATGCTGCCCGACGCCACGATGCTCTCGCCGCTACGCAGGACGTCGACGTCCACCGTCACCGGTCGTTCCTCGCCACGCAACGCGAGGGTGCCGGTCGCGGGCACCGTCGCGAGCGCGCCGTCGGTGGGCAACGACGACAGATCCACGGGTTCGGTCAACGTGAATGTCGCGGTCGGATGGTTCGCGGTGTCCATGACCATGCCCCGAAACTGACCGTCACGCTGGGAGCTGTCGGTGGCAATGCCGTCCACCTGCACGGTGAATTCGGCGGCGGTCAGCGATTCGTCGGCGATCGTCGCAGTGCCCGACACCTGGTCGGTACTGCCCACCACCGTGACATCGGCACCGCGCAGGATCTCGTGCACGGTGTAGCCCGCCGCCGTCCGGTTGGGGTCGGCACCCTGGACGACGGCCCACTCACCGTCGAGCTCACCGGTTGCCGCCTCGGCACCGGACGTCGACACAGAGGCAGCGGGTGCGTCGTCCTCGGCTATGAACGTTCCGTAAACCCATGGGGCAACGAAGAAACCCACCAACGCGATAGCCACGACCACGACGAGTGCCCCCACTGCTTTTCGCATGGGTCGAGAGTAGTTGACGTTTCAAGCCGAAAGAGGTCTGCCGGCTGAAATTCCTCTGAGAATCACTCGGCGCCCTCTACCGACGTGCGGCCTGCCCCACCTGAGCAGCAACCGCCGTACCCACCCAGCGACGCAGGTAACTGCGCATCTCGTCGTCGCTGCGCAGCGGGTTTCCGGGTGAGACGAAGAACGACAGCATCGTCCGCAGAAGGTATTCGACGAGCTCCTGCAGTGAGGTGTCGTCGTATCCGTAGCTCTCCCACTCGACGTCGAACCGCCTGATCATCGTCATGCCGAAGGCCTGCGCCTCGTCGGACGTCATGTTCTCGGGGTGGACGTTCGCGTACGAACTCGACAGCAGAAGACCGAGGTGCGGTGTACGCCGCACTTCCGCGAGGGTGAACACGACGGCCTCGACGGTCGCTTCGGCGGGGTCCGTCATGCCGGAGACGTGGTCGGCCAGTCGGTCGAGGAATCCCGCGACCGACGCGATGGCCGCGGCCTTCATCAATGCATCGGCACTGGGGAAATACCGGTAGACCGTCTGCCGGATCACGCCCAGTGATTCCGCGACCTCGGCGATGCTGATCGCCGTGCCCGTCCGTGCGATGAGATCGACCGCGGTGTCGACGATGCGTCGAGATGCTTCGTCGTCACTGTCCGGCGGACTCCCACCCCACCCTCGCCTGCGTGCCACACCGCCTCCTGAAATAAGGGGACGACATTATCACGCAACCCAATCCCGGAGTCGGTATGTCAGGACATGCACACGAAAGTGATCATACAAATTGAGACTCGGTCGTATGATGAGTTCGAACGCAGGCACCACCTGCCCTGACCGCATCGGCCAGCCCGAAAACGAGGTACGAGACATGACAAACCTGCACGTCCGCAAGATGCGTTTCGCGTTCGAGGACTACGACGTGCCGTTCCTGTGGAACCCCGAGAACCCCGCGTTCTCGAGCATGGCCAATGCCGTCTCGTTCCTCGCCGTCGGATTCGAGAAGATGATCGTCCAGATGATCACCGAAGCGAAGCCGCAATTCGCCGACGACACGGTCGCCGAGGAAGCCGACGCGTTCATGCGCCAGGAAGGGCAGCACTCCACCGCGCATCGCCAGCACGTCCGTGCCCTGATCAAGCGGTACCCGGGCCTGCAGGAGACTCTCGACGAGGTGATCGGTGCCTACGACAAGCTGACCGCCGAGACGTCGCTGAAGTACCGACTCGCCTACACCGCCGATCTCGAAGCGACCTTCACTCCGGTCTTCAAACTCATGCTCGACAACGACGCCTCACTGTTCCGCCCCGGCGACGACCGGGTCGCTTCCCTGTTCATCTGGCATTTCGTCGAGGAGGTCGAGCATCGCAGCTCCGCCCTGATCATCTTCGACGCCGTCATCGGCAGCGATCTCTATCGCATGCGCGTGGCGCCGTCGGTGTTCAAGCATGTACTCGACGTCATCCGGATCGCATGCGCGGGCTTCAACAAGCACATCCCCATCGAGGACCGCGAGATCGATGCCCTGTCGATGTTCGCGTCGTACCGCCGGAAGCAGAAGTTGCTCGACCTGATTCCGGGACTGCAGGCCGCGAATGCCGGGCCGATGCCACGCGCATTCGACGACCTCGGCCTCGGAGAACAGCTCGTCGCACTGCGCGGTGTCATCCGTAGCCAGATGCCCAAGCACAATCCCGAGCACGAGGACCTGCCCGAGCTGGCAGGCGTGTGGTTCGAGCGTTTCGATGCCGGATACGACGTCACCAAGTGGTACACCGCGGAAACCACTGCACCGGGGGTCAATTGATGTCGGATCTGTGCTCGCCCACCTTCGAGGACCTCGCCACGAGGCTCGGCTTCTCCTGCGACGAGGCCGGTGGGCTCCTCGAGTTCCGCAACCCGCTGGCGTTGGAGAACTGGACGCTTCCCGTCCTCGAACTGACCATCGTCGTCGGGGCCGTCCTCGCCCTGGTCTACGCCATCCTGCGGCTGCGCAGGCACGGTGATCCCACCAACCTGGTGCTGTGGCTCGGCGCGTGCGCGTACCTGTTCATCATCGAACCGCCCCTGTATTTCCCGGCCGCGTTCGGAATCGAACAGCACGTCGACACGATGTTCGCGCACAACGTGTTCACCGTCGAATTCATGTGGGGCAGATTGCCTCTCTACATCGTTGCCATCTATCCACTGCTCGCGACGCTGTCGTTCGAGATCGTGCGGATGCTCGGAGTCTTCCGCAAGTACGGCGTGGTCCTGGGCGCCGTGTGCGTCGGATTCGTCCATCACGCCTTCTACGAGATCTTCGACCACCTCGGACCGCAATTGCGCTGGTGGGAATGGTCACTCGAAAATCCGATCAACCAACCGTTCTTCGACTCCGTCCCGCTGCCGAGCGTCGTGGTCTTCGCCGCCTTGTGGCCGATGTCGCTGGCACTGTGCACACAGTTCTTCGTCGGCCGTCACATCGACCGGGGTGAGAACTTCTCCGGACTCCAATTGGCCTGGCGCACAATCGTGATCGGAGTCCTTGCCTCGGTGGGTACGTTCGTCCTTCCGATGCCCGCCACGGTTCTGGGAATGGGCAGCACAACGGTGCGCGGAATCATGTACGCACTCGAACTCGCAGTGCTGTGCGTGGTTGCGGTATGGGTGCTCGCTCGTCAGTGGTCGCGGTTGCGCCGCGGCGACTCCGACGCTCCCGCCTACACGAACGTGTTCGTCCAGCGGTTCTCGCTGGTGTACCTCGGTGTGCTGGCCGTCCTCTGGATCACCGCGCTGCCCGACTACTTCGCGGCGGTCGACGGCGTCACCGACAACGGCGACCCCACCGGAAGCCTCTGGTACGTCGCGGCGTGCTTCGTCGTGGCAATCCTGAGTGTGATCGCGACGTTCACCATTCCGCGAGCCGGGGCCACATCCGAGACCGCGCCGCCCACGGTTGCGCAGACGACGTCGCCGCAGTAGCCCGCGTCTCGTCAGACGCCGGACTTCTCCAGAGCTGCCTCGACCGGTTCGGTCGAGGCAGTTCGGCGCGTGAGCATCCGTGCGGCCAACACCGCGGACACCACCATGAGCACCATCCCGATACCCGACGTGATGGACACACCGCTGTCGAATGCGGCGCCTGCAGTCGAGAGCAAGGCGTTCGCCTGCTCTGCAGGCAGGGTCGCCGCGACAGCGTGGGCACCGCCCAGAGTTTCCCGAGCCGCAGCCGCCTCGGCGGGGTCGAGCCCGGCCGGAAGCTGAAGATGCGCACCGTACGACGCGGTGAGAATCGAGCCGAGCACCGCGGTACCGAGCACCGCACCCATCTCGTACGCGGTCTCCGACACCGCCGACGCCGCGCCTGCCTTCTCCGTCGGCACACTCGAGACGATCAGATCGTTCGACAACGTCTCGGCTGCCCCGATTCCAGCACCGAGCACCGCGAACGCCACGATGATCGGCGTCACCGCGGTCGGCGATGCGAGCATCAGCACGAGCGCATAACCGAGAGCAGACAACAACAGCGCCGACACGATGATCGTCGACGGCCGTATCCACCGCACCAGCGTGACCACTGCGAGCCCCGACACCACCATGACGCCCAGCCCGGGAACCAGGTTCAGCCCCGCCTGCATGGGACTCTGCCCGATCACCAGCTGGAGATGCTGAGAGACGAAGAAGAGAAAGCCGACGAGCGAGAACACCGAGAGCAGGTTCACCGCGACCGCTCCGCTGAACGTGGGCACACGGAACAGGCGCACGTCGAGCATCGGATCCGGGCGGCGCAGCTGACGGCGCACGAAAGACACGAGCGCGGTGACCCCGACGACAACAGGAATCACCGTGGCGGCGACCGAACCGCCGTTGGCAAGATTCTTGATCGCGAACACCAGCGGTGCCAGCGCCAGCATCGACAGCGCAATGCTCACCACGTCGATGCGGCCGGGCGCGGGATCCTTGGATTCCGGAATGAAGATCGGGCCGAGGAAGAGCAGCGGGATCAGGACAGGCACGGCAAGTAGGAACACCGAACCCCACCACGCGTGCTCGAGCAGGAAGCCACCGACGATGGGCCCGAGCGCAGCACCCGCAGCGAAGCACGACGCCCACAGTGCGATCGCGAGTCGGCGCTGCGCCGCGTCGAGGAAGATGTTCCGCAACAGCGACAGGGTGGACGGCATCAGCATGGCCCCGAAGAAGCCCAGCGCCGCACGCGAGGCGATCAGTGCTTCCGCCGACGGTGCGTAGGCAGCAATCACAGAGACCGCCGCGAATCCGGTCGCGCCGATCAGCAGCAGTCGTCGTCGCCCGACCCGGTCGCCGAAGCTGCCCATCGAGACGAGCAGGCCCGCGAGGATCAACGGGTAGATGTCGATGATCCACAGCTGCTGCGCGCCACTCGGCTGCAGTGACGCGGAGATTTCGGGAAGTGCGAAGGCGAGCACTGTGTTGTCGATCGAGACCAGCAGCACCGGCAGCATGAGGACCGCGAGGGCCACCCACTCGCGTGGGCCGGCTTTCGGACCGGCAGCGTTCGCATCCGGATTCGAGACAGGTGTGATCGACACGGTTATCGGACTTTCGGGAAGGGTGAGATCGAACCTTCGTTACTGTACCAGCCGGACGGTAAAGTAACGACGTCGTATCATCGGCCCGTGCCACCCCCTCCCGCTGCCCGTGCCAAACTCCTCGACGCGTTCGTGACGATCCTGCTCGAACAAGGCGAACGCGCCGCAACCCTCGATGCCGTCGCCGCCGCCGCCGGCGTGTCGAAGGGCGGCCTGCTCTACCACTTCCCCTCGAAGGACGCCCTCGTCGAAGGCCTCGCCGACCACGTCGAAGAACTCGCCGCGGCAGATGCCGACCTCATGCGGGAGGCCCCCGAGGGGGCGGCCGCGTACTACATCCGCACCTCCGTCTACGCGGGCACCCCGATCGATCGCGCCATCATCGCCACGACCCGCCTGAGCCAGAACGCGATCCCCCGCGCCCGCCTGGCACTCCAGAGAATTCATCGAGGCTGGATGGACGTTCTCGTCGACGAGATCACCGACCCCGCCGTCGCACGCGCCGTCATGTTGATGGGCGACGGCCTCTATTACAACGCCGCTATGTCCGGCGAGACGAGCGATACACCACGCGAGGACGTCGACGAACTGCTCGACGTGGTGCGGCGCCTGATCAACGAGCACTGACGCGCCCTACGGGGAGCAGCACCTCGTCGATGGCGCGGTGTCTTTTCGATTCCCGACGGTTGCATAGAAACACTCCGAGACGACAGCCGCGCATTGTCGACAGTGCGCGCCTGACACTTTCGGGCGCGAATGTCCAGCACCGCGCATTCGTGCACAAACGAGTGACGCCCCCGAACCGGAGTTCGGGGGCGTCACTCTTGGCGGTGGCGGTGGGATTTGAACCCACGGACGGGGGTTACCCGTCACACGCTTTCGAGGCGTGCTCCTTAGGCCGCTCGGACACGCCACCGCTAGAAGACTTTACCGGATCTGGTCGCTGGGTCGAAATCGCCTGGTCAGGAACCGATAGACGGCGTGCGGTGGTCGCGGAAGAACTCTTCGAGCATCGCCGCGCACTCCCCTTCGAGCACACCGCCGCGGACCTGCGGACGATGAGTGAGCCGACGGTCTCGCACGACATCCCACAGCGACCCCACAGCACCGGTCTTGGGCTCCCACGCACCGAACACCACCCGCGACACGCGAGCGAGCACCAGCGCACCCGCGCACATCGTGCAGGGTTCCAGCGTCACGGCGAGGGTCGCACCCTCGAGGCGCCAGCCGTCCCCGTACACCTGTGCGGCGGCCCGCAGCGCGAGCACCTCGGCATGAGCGGTCGGATCGCCGACGGCCTCACGCGAGTTGGCGGCACGAGACAGCTCGGTGCCGTCGGGCGCGAACACCGCCGCGCCCACCGGGACATCCCCGGCAGGCGCGGCAGCCGCTGCTTCCAACGCGACCCGGATCAGCTCTTCGTCGTCGCGCAGACCCATCTAGTTCATCTTGTCGAGCGTCGAACTCAGCACGTCGTCGAATCCGAGTCGCTGCGCGATCTCGTCGATCTGCTCGTCGGGGTACAGATCAGTCTCAGACAGGATCACCGCGAGCACCGGTTCGGGCAGGCCCATGTCGGCGAGGATCGCGAGGTCGCCTTCCTCCCAGGGCTCCACGTCGTCGAGCTCATCCGGATCGATGTCCGGGATCTCGACGTTCAACGCGTCGAGCACATCGGCTGCGATGTCGTAATCCACGGCCATCGTCGCATCCGACAACAGCAGTTGAGTGCCTGCCGGGGCAGGGCGAACGATGATGAAGAACTCGTCGTCCACATTGAGCAGACCGAACACTGCTCCGGAACTCCGGAGCTCCCGCAATTCCGTCACCGCAGCGTCGAGGCTCGACAATGCCGGCGCTGACAGTGCACGACACTTCCAACGTCCGTCCTCACGCGTCACGGCAACGGCAAAACCTTCGAAGTCCTCTGTCGAACTCACCGCAGGGCTCTTGTCCCCGACACGCTGTGCAGCCATGCGCGCAACGGTAGTCGGCCCGGTCCCACGAATGAAGCCCACCGGTGAATATGCCAATCTGAAGCGGTGTCCACACCTGCCGCCGCTCCCCCCGTCTGTGTCCTCGGCCTCGGTCTGATCGGCGGGTCCGTACTCCGGGCCGCGACAACGACCGGCCGTCGAGCCTGGGGATACAACCGATCCGCGCACGCGGTGGACGCTGCCGTCGCCGACGGGTTCGACGCCTCCACCGACCTCGCAGCCACGCTCGCGCGCGCGGAAGAAACCCAGGCACTCGTGGTGATCGCCGTGCCGGTGCCCGCAGTCGACTCGATCCTGGCTGCGATCGCCGAGCATGCGCCGAACGTGGCGCTCACCGACGTAGTGAGTGTGAAGGCACAGATCGCCGACGCGGTCGCAGCGCGCGGACTGTCGCGCCGATTCGTCGGCGGCCATCCGATGGCCGGGACCGCAGAGTCTGGGTGGGAGGCCGGATCTGCAGATCTCTTCCGCGACGCCGTGTGGGTCGTCACCGTCGACGACGGCACCGATCCCGACGTGTGGCAGCAGGTGGCAGGGCTCGCCCTCGACTGCGGCGCAGTCGTCGTCCCCGCGGAGTCCCGCGAACACGATGCGGCGGTCGCGCGGATCTCCCACCTGCCCCACATACTCGCCGAAGCACTCGCGCTCTCCGGGGCCGGCGGCGGCGACCTAGCGCTCGGGCTCGCCGCGGGATCGTTCCGCGACGGCACTCGCGTGGCCGCGACCTCACCCGGCCTCGTCGACGCGATGTGCGAAGGCAACGCGACGGCACTGCTCGTGGCACTCGACGAGACCCTCGACGTCCTGCGTGCAGCACGCGAGCAACTCGCGGACGGCAGCACCGGCGAGCTCACCCGCAGCGGCCATGAGGCCCGCACCCGCTACGAACAGCGCCGGCGCCGGAAGATCGCCGGGATCGTGCCCGGCGACGACAATTGGATCGAACGACTCAGGGACGCCGGGCGGAAAGGAGGTGTGTGGGCGTGACGAATCTTCGTGACACCGCGGCCGCTCTCACCACGAGGAAACTCACCGCGACCGAACACGTCCGCCAGGTCCTCGCCGATCTCGATGCGCTCGACGGCACCCCCTGGTCCAACATCGTGGCCGCCCGCGATGACGCGGCGGCTCTCGAGAGCGCAGCGCGCGCCGACGCCGACATCGCCGCCGGCAACTGGATCGGTCCCCTGCACGGCGTCGCGATCGCGGTCAAGGACAACATCGACGTCGCAGGACTACCGACCCGCTGTGGCAGCAACGTGTTCGCCGACGCACCCGCCGCCGACCGGGACGCCCGTATCGTCGAAAAACTGCGTGAAGCCGGCGCGATCATCGTCGCCAAGACCCACCTGCACGAATTCGCCTACGGACCGACAGGTCTCGTCAACGCCTCGGGCCCTGCTGCTCATCCGCACAATCCGGCGCTCATCAGCGGCGGCTCGTCATCCGGTTCGGCGGTGCTCGTCGCGAAGGGCATCGTGCCGGTCGCGGTGGGCACCGACACCGGCTGCAGCGTCCGCACACCCGCCGCATTGTGCGGCATCGCCGGATTCAAGCCGGGCAGCGGCGCGCTCCCTCTCGACGGGGTCTTTCCCCTGTCCACGACCTTCGACCACGTCGGTCTGCTCACCACCGACAGCCTCGACGCAGCCCTCGCATGGGGTGCGGTTCCCGGAGTCGCGCATCTACGTTCCCCGGTGTCGGGGTTGAGGGTCGGCCGACTCCGCGGCGGAATCTGGGACCTCACCGACCCGGAGTTCGACGCTGCGGCAGACATCGCCTGCCGCACCCTCACCGACCTAGGCGCCGAGGTCGTCGACGTCGTACTGCCCGAAACCGACGATCTGCTCGGTGTGTATCCGATCATCACCGGATCCGAGGCGTACGAAACGCACCGCGACAGATTCGAGGCCGATCCTGGGCGCTACGAGCCGCCCACTGCGTCGCTCCTGGAAGCACAGAGAGATCGGCCTGCACACGAGTACCTCCGGGCGCTACGAACGGCTCAGAAGCTCCGACACGACGTCCTCCAGCGGTTACGGCGCACCGAGAATCTCGATGCGCTGGTCACTGCCACTACGAGCATCCGCTTCGCGAGCCTGGACAGCGATCCGGCAGAGTTGCGCGCACCACTGCTGCAACGCTGTATTCCGTTCAGCGTGCTCGGCGTACCCGCGATCTCGGTGCCCGCGCCCGGTGCCACAGGAGTCGGGTTGCAGATCGTCGGCCTCACTGCCGGTACCGGCGGCCACGGAAGCCACCCCGCCGAATCCGCTGCACTTGCAGTTGCGCTGGCGGTGGAAGGTGTCAGCGAAAGCTGAAAGCTAGATGCGTTCGGCCAGCCCGCGGTAGGTGATGACAAACCCGTCTTCGTCGACGGTCACAGAGGACGACGACACCGGCGACATGACGTGGATCCCGTCGGCGGCGCTGCTGTAGATCACAGTGGCCTCCTGCACCCTCAGGTCCAGCAGGTTGACGTACACGACCGGAACCTCGAGTTCGTCGGCACCTTCCTGCAACCGGTAACGCCTGATCGGCAACGCATTGAAGAAGGGGCTGAGGATCACATCGACGTCGAGCGCCCCACCGAAGGATGCCCGCTGGTGGTTCGTACCGCTGTCGACCATCCAGATGCCCTCACCGGAACGGCTGATCGACATGTGCCGTTCGCCGGCCGCCATCGTGGTACGCACCGACAATCGACGTGTGACTCCGTCCTCGTCGGTGACGAGATCGTAAGAGGCGCTGAACGCCGGATGTTCGGAACATTCGGCCCCGACGATACGACCGGTCGCCTTGACGCGCTGACCGCTCAACTGCACGCGCACCGATTCCATCCGGGGCGCGTCCAGCGACCTCCAGGTCAGGAGCGCGGGCCAGTGGGACGCTGGGTTTGCCGCAGGACGAACGGCATCAGAGTCTGGGCTGCTCACGGTCTACACCGTATGCGACAAGTCGCCGACGAGAGGCATCGGTGCCGGTATTGGAGGCTGCTCGGTACGGAGATGTCTCACGTCGCAGCTCCGCTCCTCGTGAGCGGACATATCTGCAACATCTCTACCTGCACCGATATCTCCCTACCTCGGATCGATCCACTCACCGACCACCCTCGTTGCCCGTCCGGGTACCCACCGTCGAACGAAGATCGAAAACTGGGCGACGCCACCGCCTCGGAATCGGCTCCTCTGCCTTATATTGGCCTAGAGTCGCTTCATGCGCACCGTGTGGACAGTTCCTCTGAACATCGCTCAGACATTGCTGGAATCTCCAGAGATCCAGATGTTCCTGACCAGCAATGAGCTGCCGGACACCGCGGACGATCCTCGCCAGAGACTCTCCGAGTTCACGCTCGCGCTGGGCGCACTGGCACGCAACAGTGGACGCACGTTCGGCTCTGTCGACGCCGCGAACCGCGAATTGTTCGGTGGCTCGGCGGGCGCAGTCCCCGTATCACTGCGTCTGACAGTTCTGCGCGCAATCGTCGCCAAGGTCGACGATCGAACACCGACACCCGGACCACTCCAGAAGAACGTGATCGATCAGCTCGGTGCGTATGTCTACGCGATCGTGGACACCCGCGACCGGAGCATCCTCTACGTCGGAACCGGCCGAGCCAATCGCATCTTCACGCTCACCTGGACTGCACTGGGTGAAACCCACAAAATCGAGGACTCGAAAGAGAAGGCACCCCTCGCGACTCAGGAGACCAAGGCAGCAATTCGTCGCATCAAGGCGGTGTACGACTCCGGATACTCCGTCGAGCACTTCATCATCGCCGACGCGCTGCGCCCCGCGGCCGATCCCGAGCACACAGCGAGCGATGTCGCACAGGCTGTCATCAGTTCGCTCGGTCTGCTCGAACCGCATCGAGGCGAACCTGTCCTGACGAATCTGGCAGGCACCAACGAGGAATCCGAAGCAGACCGCACCGCAATTCCGATCTCGGAGATCGTTCGTCAGTATTCTGCGCAGGCAGCTCCTGAGCCGCCCACACCCTGCGTGGTTCTGCGCATCAACGAGGCGAAGAAAGCTTCGACGGAGGCTGTCCGTGAACTCGCGTCACGGCCCTGGCCCGCCGGAACCGCAGCCCGAGGAATCGACGGACTGCCGATCATCGTCGTCGCCGACAACATCGTGCGCGGCGTCTATCGCGCGACCGGGTGGGAAGCCGGCGCCCGCACCGAGGAGAACGGCGGTACGATTCTCTACCGATTCCGCGGAGAAGCCGATCCCGAACTCGAAAAGGCCTTCGTCAATACACGTCTGACGCCGGATCGTTTGGGACTCAAGCGTTGGCCGACAAGCGGGTGGGCACCCCGACTGACTCGTGCACTTCCGCGGCCGGGGGGGCATCCGGTTTCGAAGCCGGCAGCGCGACCGAAATCGTCCCGCTTCTGATCAGAACAGATAAAGAAAGTGGGGCAGGTCCGGATTGATTCCCGGACTCGCCCCACTTCTGTTCAACCCCTACAACACAAAACACGGAAGGGGCCCACACAATGTGTGAGCCCCTCCCGGAACGGGTGTTCGGCGGTGTCCTACTCTCCCACACCCTGTCGAGTGCAGTACCATCGGCGCAGACAGGCTTAGCTTCCGGGTTCGGAATGGG
>NZ_JBHWWZ010000067.1:0-21093 GCF_042730275.1 Rhodococcus sp. NPDC060086 | reverse complement strand
CATCAACCGGCCAGCCGATGATCCCGAGGCCACCGTGGAGGACGACACGATAGCCGCCTGACACCCACTGGACTCAAACCCCTTGACACATTCCGCATGCCGACGCCTGGCCACGCTGAGTGGAATAGATGTCATCGCGGTGGACTATAGACGCGCGCCGGAGCACCCGGCTCCCGCGGCCATAGAAGACGTGCGCGCTGTTCTTGCGTGGCTCAACAACCGCCCTGAGAGCATCCAACCTATAGGCCTCGCCGGAGACTCCGCCGGAGCCCTCATCGCTTACCTCGCGACGTACGGATCGGAGGTCGAGATCGACCAGCTGCTCCTCATCAACCCCAACGTGGATCTCACTCTCTCAAGCCCCAGCGTGGAGGCCAAGGGCACGGGTTGGGGCCTGAACGCACGGGATCTGGAATGGTTCGTGTCGCAGTGGGCACCGACTGCGGCAATGTGCGAGGGGCAAGCACTCAGCCCCCTGCAGAACCCGCCTTCAGCAGCTCCGATGACGACGGTCATCACGAGCGAACACGACCCACTTCGCGACGAAGGGCTAGCGCTGGCCCGGCACCTACGAGGAGCCGAACGACTCACGGCACACCATCACCTCGACGGCATGGTCCATGGCGTCATCAATCTGGACACCATCTCCCCACAGCACGGCGGGTGGGCGACCAGTTCCTGACGGAGTTCGCCGAGGATCTCATCCAGTCCAAAGGTTGAACCGGAACGCGACTACACGTTGAATCCAAATTCGACCACGTCGCCGCAAATAGCAACCTTGCCATGATGCCTCTTACCTCTTGCTCGCAGAGGTGGTGTTGTGCCGCCACTCGCAGGAGTGCCCGCAGGCCGTATACCTTTCATCACCAACTCAGGGGCCAGCCAGCGAACTGCAGCGAGGCGAAACTTGCGCCCCAGCACACGGTCCCTCGAAACCCAAGCACTTAGAACGCTTGAAACGCTGCAGATTGCGCGCGTTGAGTGGCCGTCGCAGTCGCGTTCAAGTGCATACACCAGTCGGGATACACTCGAAAGCCTCGCTTTCCAGGCCCAGACTCAGATGTGACTCCGAGCTTGGCAAGGTCTGGCGCGGTGAAGCGAAAAACACCGCGTTTCCCGTACTGTTCCACGAATACCAGCAGACCCGCGTGTACTGCACCAGTCGAGAAAGGTGCAGTCACCCCGTCCAGGTCGCGCGTCCAAAACGCAAGAAAAGCACCGGGCTTGGTCGGCGTCGTGCGCGCGGTCCTGATATGCCAGCGCTCCTCACCGATTCTGGCAATCCCCGACTCGTAGTCGCTGTTCTGCGCTTCAGGCATCACCGATGCAGTCACTCCAACTGTGGCGGCATACGCCTCAAACGCACTGAATGTCACCCAAGGAATCTACCAGGGCAGATCGACCCGGCCCCAGGATCGCCCTGCACAGAGCACAAGCGCCGGCCCCCGCTGAGGATCCGGCGCTCGTACAAGACGTTGAAGCGACACGCGACTACACGTTGAAGCGGAACTCCACGACGTCGCCGTCCTGCATGAGGTATTCCTTGCCCTCCATGCGCACCTTGCCTGCAGCCTTGGCAGCGCTCATGGAGCCGGCCTCGACAAGGTCGTCGAAGGAGACGATCTCGGCCTTGATGAAGCCGCGCTCGAAGTCGGTGTGGATGACGCCCGCAGCCTGAGGGGCGGTGTCGCCCTTGTGGATCGTCCAGGCGCGCGATTCCTTCGGACCTGCCGTCAGGTAGGTCTGCAACCCGAGGGTGTGGAAACCGGCGCGAGCGAGCGCGTGCAGGCCGGGCTCGGTCTGACCGATCGAGTCGAGCATTTCCTGGCGGTCTTCTTCGTCCAGTTCGAGGAGCTCCTGCTCGACCTTCGCATCGAGGAACACCGCGTCGGCCGGGGCGACGGAGGCGCGCAGCTCGGCGACCTTCGCCTCGTCGGTGAGCACGGCCTCGTCGGCGTTGAAGACGTAGAGGAAGGGCTTGGTGGTGAGCAGGCTCAGCTCACGGAGAAGCGTGAAGTCGAGCTTGTCTTTGACGCTGAACAGGGTCTTGCCCTCGTCGAGGAACGTCTGAGCCTCGAGCGCCTCCTCGTGCAGCGGCTTGAGCTCCTTGTTCTTCTTCGCTTCCTTCTCCAGCCGCGGCAGAGCCTTCTCCAACGTCTGCATATCGGCGATGACGAGCTCGGTCTCGATCACCTCGATGTCCGATGCCGGGTCTACTCGACCGTCGACGTGCACGACGTCGTCGTCGGCGAACACACGGACCACCTGACAGATGGCGTCGGCCTCGCGGATATTGGCGAGGAACTTGTTGCCGAGACCGGCCCCTTCGGAGGCGCCCTTGACGATGCCTGCGATGTCGACGAAGGACACGGTCGCGGGCAGGATCCGCTCGGATCCGAAGATCTCGGCGAGCTTGCTCAGCCGCGGATCGGGCAGCTCGACCAGGCCGACGTTGGGTTCGATGGTAGCGAACGGGTAGTTCGCGGCCAGCACGTCGTTGTTGGTCAGGGCATTGAAGAGGGTCGACTTGCCGACATTGGGAAGTCCGACGATTCCGAGGGTGAGGCTCACAGGTTCAGGAGTCTACGTGGTGACTGCGGTGATATGTCATCCGCACGCCACCCGAACCAACTGGGCGATACGCGCCGCCTGATCCTCGGTCGGCTCCGCGGAGCCGTTGGTGGCGAGCTCGCCGACCTTCGCATTCACCTCGGCGTCGTCGGCGCCGTCCTCGATCAGGGGGCAAGTTTCGGTGACGATCGTCTCGATCGATTGGGTCTCGCGGTCGGCCGACAGGTTCGGATACGCGGCACGGAACGCAGCGACGAATGCGCCGAGTTTGGCGCTGTCGAACCACCCCCCGGCCCGCTCTGCCGCACTGGATGCGGCGCTCTGCACGGACGAAGCTGCCCCCTCCACACGTTCCTGGGCGGATGTGACAGCGACGTCCACAGAGGAGCGCACACCCTCCGAAGTGGCCGAGTCGTCCTCGCCGCACCCACTGAGGACTGCGGCACATGCAGCGACGGTGATGACACACATAACCCTACGAGAAAGGTAATTCTCGATGTGCAAGGACATATATCGAGAATGCCACGCGTTCATGCTGGACACGGGCGTATCCGGCAAAACCGCATCCTCCGGCAAAACCGCATCCTCCGGCAGATCCGGCACGCTGGCCGTAGATTGGCAAATATCGATCGAGGTGATCAACACCTGCGTACGGAAGGACCATCGTTGAGCGAGTCGAAGAACACCTCCGACCACAAGCCGAGCGACAAAGCTGCTGTGAAGCCCGATCGTGGGAACCTGATCGGCGTCGGCGGCATCTGGTTGGCGAAGTGGTCGGGATGTCTCGTTCTCATCGCCGCCGCAGCCGTGGTGCTCGGATGGATCATCCAGCAGATGTGGGTGATCATCCTGCCGATCGCCCTCGCGATCGTCGTGGCGACCATCCTGTGGCCACCGACGCGTGGCATGACCAAACGTGGAGTTCCCCCCGCTGCCGCTGCCGGGCTGACGCTCGTCCTGTTCTTCGCGGTCGTCGGCGGCATCATCGCCGGCATCGTTCCGTCCGTGGTTGCGCAGGTTCCCGACCTCGCGAACAAGGCCACCGAAGGCATCAACACCGTGCAGGACTGGGTGCAGGGCCCCCCGATCAATCTGCAGGACGAACAGCTCGACAACGCGGTGCACGTCGTGATCGAGCGTGTGCAAGGCAGTGCCGCCTCGATTGCGGGTGGCGTGTTCTCCGGCGTGAGCACGGCGGGCTCGCTGTTGGTGACGCTGGGCCTGGTGCTCGTGCTGACATTCTTCTTCATCAAGGACGGGCCGCGGTTCGTGCCGTGGCTGCACTCGGTGAGTGGCCGCCGGGCAGGCCGTCACCTCGAAGAGGTGCTCCTGCGGATGTGGACCACCCTAGGCGGCTTCATTCGCACTCAGGCGTTGGTGAGTTTCATCGACGCGTTGTTCATCGGTATCGGCCTCGTCATCCTGGGTGTGCCGCTCGCTCCGGTGCTCGCGATCCTGACGTTCATCGGCGGGTTCATTCCGATCGTCGGTGCGTTCGTCGCCGGCGCCCTCGCTGTGTTGGTCGCGTTGGTCGCGAACGGGTTCACCACGGCAGTGATCGTGCTGATCCTCATCATCGCGGTGCAGCAGATCGAGGGGAATGTCCTGCAGCCGGTGTTGCAGTCGAAGAGCATGAAACTGCACGCCGTGGTGGTCCTGCTCGCGGTGACGGCCGGGGCATCACTGTTCGGCATCATCGGCGCGTTCCTGGCCGTCCCGGTGGCCGCGGTCACAGCGGTGGTGATCCGCTACGTCGGTGAGCAGATCGACGCACGATCGGTCGAGCGGGCACAGGACGAGGACGACGAGACCTCCGACGACCCGAAGGCCTTGCCGGCGCCCGGAAGCACCTCGGCGCCCGACCCGAACACGTCCGCTACCGACTCATAGGCCCACAGCGGATCTCGGTGGCGTCGTCAGCCGGCGATCTGCACGGTGGAACCGGTTCGGCCGCGCAGCACATGCAGACGGCTCGGGATTCGCTGTCGTAGTTCGTCGACGTGGCTGACCACACCCACCACACGGCCACCGGCCCGCAGTTCGTCGAGAACACCCATCACTGCGTCGAGCGCATCGGCATCGAGGGTGCCGAACCCCTCGTCTATGAACATGGTGTCGATCACCACGCCACCGGCTTCGGCAGCAACGACATCCGCGAGCCCGAGAGCCAGCGCGAGGGACGCCTGGAACGACTCGCCGCCCGAGAGCGTCTTGGTGGAGCGCACCGCACCCGTGTACTCGTCGTGGATGTCGAGGCCCAGTCCGCCTCGCTTGCCGTGGCTGCCCACCGCGTCGCTGTGCACGAATTCGTATCGGCCACCGGACATTCTGCGCAACCGGTCGGATGCCGACTCCGCCACTTCCTCGAGCCGCGCAGCGAGCACGTAGGAACGCAACGACATCTTGCGGTTGTTCGCTCCCCCACCGGCGACGACGTCGGCGAGGGCGGTGAGTTGGGCCTGCTCGTCGCGCAACGGAACCAGTGCCGCATAGGCCTGCTCGAGCCGGCTCGCATAGGTGGTGACATCGGTGTGACGGCGATGCGCCTCGGTCGCGGCAGCGAGCGCGGATTCGAGTGCCGCGGCGCCGGAGTCGACCACCGCGCGCGCAGCGTCGATGTCGACGACCTCGTCGCCGGTGAGTACAGCGATCTCGGGTTCGGCGAGCACAGCGGTGACGATTGCCCGCCGGTTCTCGGCATCGCGGAGTTCACGCTCGATTTCGGCAACCCGTGAATCAGGACGCAGGGCAGCACGCGCCTGCGCCAAGTCGGTGAATCCGCCGTCGATTGCGGCGACCTCCGCTTCACGCGCTCGCTTCTGCGCGACCGAGCGCACCTGCGCGACCCGGAGGCGTGCATCGAGCCATGCGGTGGCGGCTTCCACCAGAGCCGCGAGTCGGTCACGTCTGGCAGTCAACGATTCGCTGCCGTCGATTGCCGCTGCGATACGGCGACCGATCTCATCGGCTTCCGAAGCGAGTACGGCATCGTCGCGGGCAATGCCGGTGAGGGCGGTCTCGGTTTCCCGCTCGCGGGAGTGCAGTGCGAGATCGCGCGCCTGAAGGTCGTCGACCTCGCGTCGGCGTCGATCCAGCTGCGCCGCCGCCGTAGCTGCGGTGTCGTGTGCCCGGACAGCGTCCCGGTGCACTGCGGCCAGATCGTCTTCGAACGTGTCGCCGCTGCGTTGACGCAGGATCGCCACGGTGCTCGCGACATCTCCGACGGCTGCGCGCGCATCGGTGAGTGCCTTCGCTGCCCGCTGCTCGGCGGCATGGGCGCGTTCTTCGTCGTCCTTGGTCGCGGCGTCGGGTTCGGCCTGCGCGGGTGACGGATGTTCCACCGCGCCGCAGACCTCGCAGGGGTCGCCCTCGGCCAGCCTGGCTGCCAGCTCGGCGGCCATGCCGGCGATTCGACGCGCACGAATGTCGAGCAGTGCCTCGTGCGCCAGATTATGGTCCGCATGGCGCTGCACGGACGCCTTCTCCAGTTTCTCGAGTTCTGTACTGCGCAAGCGCAGTTCACCGGCGGCGGCAAGCGCATCCGCGGCTCGGTCGCGGGCCTCACGGAGCCCGGGAAGCGACGCAACAGCCTTCTCCGAGTCCGCGACCGCGGTCGTAGCCTCCGCGACCCGGCCGGGAAGCGCGGCACGTTCGGCGGCAACGCCCTCGAGTTCTGCAGTGGCCGTCCGACGCTTCTCTTCCAACGCCGCACGGCGGGAGCCGATGTCGGCGATTCTTCGCTGCTGCTCGATCAAGGTGTCGAGTCGGGTCACTTCACTGGACCACTGCTCGCAGCGGGGGCGGATCAGTGCGCGGTCGCTGTCGTCGGGCTGCCCCGGCACCTCGCCGAGCAGGGCACGCCCCTCGGCCGACTTCGTCAGAACAGCTGCGGCGGAGTCGAGTTCGGCCTGCGCCGACTCGGTGTCGGCGACAGCGCCGGCCGCTTCACGGTCGAGGACCGCGACCAGTCGTGCGCGATGCGCGGCATCGCGTTCGACGACCATCGCCGCGCGCTCCGGCTCTGCGGCGTCGAGCCCGGCCTGGATTTCGAGTGCTTCGGCGCGGCGTCGAATCCGTTCTTTCAGTGCGACCGCGCTGTCGAGTGCCGCGCGGTTGCTGCGGTCGGTGTCGCGGGCGTCGGCGTGCGCGGCTGCGGTCGAATCCCGGACGTCGGCGGCGTCGGCGAGCAATCTGTGGGCCCATTCGACCGGCTCGGCGTCGGCCCCGGCCTCGATACCTGCGGCCGCAGCGACCTTCGCGGCGAGGACGTCGACGGCCTGTTGTTGTTCGGCTAGTGCTTTCGCGCCGGATCCGCGGCGCTCGCGGAACCACTGCTCGACGTCGCCGAATCTCGTGGTGTCGAACAATCGCTCGAGAAGTTTGCCTCGCTCCTCACTGTCCGCCCGCAGGAACTTCGCGAACTCGCCTTGCGGCAGCAACACCACCTGGAAGAACTGTTCGGCGCTCATCCCGAGCAACCCCTTGACCACGTCGCCGATCTCTTGGCTGCGCGACAGGTTCTCCCCGGTGCCGTCGAGCCATTCCAGGGTCGCTTTCGCGTTCTGCTTGGTAGTACCGACGCCGCGTTTCTTCGGGCGTTCGAATTCGGGGCTGCGCGCGATGCGCAGTCGCCGCCCGGCGATCGTCGCCTCGAGGCAGACCGTCGGGACGGCACCCACGGGTGCATGGTCGGACAGCAGCCTGCGCCCCTCGGCGCGGGCACCGGGCACCGTCCCGTAGAGCGCGAACGCGACTGCGTCGAGGATCGACGTCTTCCCCGCGCCGGTCTGCCCGTGCAGGAGGAACAGGCCGTCGGCGCCGAGGTCGTCGAAGTCGATGGCGACTGTGTCGGCGAACGGCCCGAAAGCGGTGATCTCGATCGAATGCAATCTCATGCCGGTACGTCCGCCCGCTCGTCCCGACCGGGCTCGTCGCCGATCCCGCGCCGTCGATCGCCGTCGCGGAGAGCTTGCTCGAACCATCCCGTTTCGCGTGTGGACGGCTCTGATCGGACGTCGGTGAGAAACGACGAGGCGATCTCGAAGTCGGTGCGGCCACGCACCTTCTCGCGGTAGCTGCCCTCGGATTCCGACGCGGGGCGTTCCCACTGCACGTGTACCGCATGCGGGAACCGTTCCTGCAGCCGCCGCATCGCGTCGACCGGGCGGGCACGGTCGGTGAGGGCCGCCGCCACATAGTGATCTTCGGCGTTCTCGTGGGCCGGATCTGCGAGCAGATCGTCGAGGTTGCCGGTGAGCTGCGTCAGTTCTCGCACCACCGGAAGGTCGACACGGTCGACGGACGCGAGCCCCGTCTCGTCGAGGTCGACGAGCCACATCGCCTTGCGGTGTGAGCGCTCACCGAACGAGTACGGCAGCAACGAACCCGAATACCGGACGTGTTCGGACACCGTCTGCGGTGAATGCAAGTGTCCGAGGGCCACATAATCGGCACCGCCGAAGGTGGTCGCGGACACGGTCTCGACACCGCCGACCGAGATCGACCGTTCCGACTCCGTCGGCTCTCCACCCACGACGAAAGCATGTGCCAGCACCACGGTGTGGCCGTCGCGACCGGCGGCATCGGCCTGCACCCTTGCCATCGCGGCGTCGAGGATCTCCTGGTGCGAGCGCGCACCGGGTACGTCGAGTTCGGCTCGGGTGATCTCCGGTTCGAGATACGGGATGCCGTAGAACGCGACCGGCCCGTGCGCGTCGTTCAGCACCACCGGCCGATCGACCTGCGAAACCCGAGTGATCAGGTGGAGTCCGCCGTGGGCAGCGAACGCGGCGCCCGATCCGAGGCGCACAGGCGAATCGTGATTACCGGACGTCGCGATGATCACTGCGCCAGCGGCGCGGATCGCTTCGAGCCCGGCGTTGCACACTGCGACGGCGTCGGCGCTCGGGATGGAGCGGTCGTAGATGTCGCCCGGCACCACCACGACGTCGACACCGCGCTCCGCCACGACCTCGGCGACCGCGGCGAGCGCCGCCGCCTGGTCGGCGAGTAGATCGACACCGTGGAAGGTGCGACCGATGTGCCAGTCGGAGGTGTGCAGGATCCGCATGTCGTCAGACGGTAGAGGAAGACACCGACACGCTCCGGTTCCGGGTAACTGTCGGCACCGTGCGGCATCATGCGGCTCATGTCAGTTCTCACCGCACTGGGACTCGTCGTCGCGCTCTTCCTCGGCGTGATGCTCGGCTGGCTGCTGCACGCGTCCCGCAGCGGCGACCGGACAGCGCGCGCCGAAGAGAAACTCGCCGCTCTCGAGGCCAACGAGTCGCACTTGCGGCAGTCGTTGAGCGCGGTGAACGAGGATGCCGCACGCAGACAGTCCGGGGCAGTCGGCGAGCAGGTGTCGCGGCTGGTCGGGCCGTTGCACGAGGCAGTCGGGGCGCTGTCCCGGCAGGTCGAGAACGTCGAGCGGAGCAGGATCCACGCGTATGCGGGCCTGACCGAGCAGGTGGAAGGTATGCACCGCGCATCCCAGTTGCTGTCGACGCAGACCCAACAGCTCGTCACGGCGCTGCGGGCACCCCAGGTGCGCGGCAGGTGGGGCGAGATCCAGCTCGAGCGTGTCGTGGAACTCGCCGGAATGGTGCGGCACTGCGATTTCGACACACAGGTCTCGAAGGAGGGCGTGCGCCCTGATCTGCTGGTCTACCTTGCGGGCGGTAAGCAGATCGTGGTGGATGCCAAGGTGCCGTTCGCGGCGTATCTCGACGCGGCACAGGAGGAAGAACCGGCACAACGTGAGCGGCACCTGACCCGGCACGCACGCCAGCTGCGCACCCATGTCGACCAACTTTCCGCGAAGTCGTATTGGGAGTCGTTCGATCCGACGCCGGAGTTCGTGGTGTTGTTCGTGCCGGGCGACCCGTTCCTCGACGCGGCGCTCGGCGCCGATCCGGATCTACTCGAGTACGCGTTCGCACGGAACGTGATCCTCGCCACCCCCACCACTCTCGTGGCACTGTTGCGCACGATCGCCTTCACGTGGCGTCAGGAAGCCCTGTCTCGGGAAGCCGCAACCATCCACAGGCTGGGTAGGGAGCTGTACCAACGGCTCGGCACGGTCGGTGATCATCTCGACCGGCTCGGCGGCCAATTGGGCAAAGCGGTCGATTCGTTCAACCTCACGGTGTCGTCGATGGAGACACGGGTCGGAGTGACGGCCCGAAAGCTCAATGAGCTGGAAATTTTCGACGGTGATGTGCCCGAGGTCCGACGCGTCGACTCGTGGCCACGGCGCAGCACGCTCGCAGAAACCGCCGAGCCCGACGGTCCTGTCGACGAAGCAAGCTGATTCTGTCGGGTTACTGTTTACCTTGTGTCTGCATCCCAACGCGCTCGCTCGGCAGTGCCGCTCGACATGCGGTCGTTGGTCCCGTCGCTTCCCGGTGTCCCCTGGTGGGGTGCTCCGCTCATCGCCGTCGGAGTGACCGTCGTCGGGCTGCTGATCGATGCGGCCGGCGGAGACCAGCTGACCACCACATTCACTGTCTTCTATGTCCTCGGATGTATCGCGGCCGTGGCGGCGGTCCGCCATCGCGGATTGTTCACCGCGATGGCTCAACCACCGTTGCTGATGTTGCTTGCGGTGCCGATCGGGCAGGAGTTCCTCTCGGCCGGAAGCACGAGCGGCCTCAAGGAATTGGCGTTGAACGTCGCATATCCACTGGTCAACCGATTCCCGGCGATGTTGCTGGCCACCGTTGCAGTGCTGGCGATCGGTGGTACACGGATCTTCCTCGCGAAGCAGAACGCGAGTGTCCGGGCGCGCGCCCCACGGTCCCGTAGGGCCGCACCGCCACGTGGTGCCACTTCCCGGTCTGCGCGCCGAGGTGCCGCGAAGCGTCCTGCGCAGGACGAACCGAATCCGGCCGACGCGCCACGCAGGGCTACGGCGCCGCGCACCTCCGCGACGCGCAGGCCTATGCGCGCAGAGCAGAGCGAGCCTCCGATGGCGAAAGCCTCGGTCCGCGACGTCACCACCTCGCGCGGCAGCTCGGCTGCGCCCCGTCGACGCAGCGCAGCTCCGCCCGCGAGCGACCCGGCAGCGCGCGCCGCGCCTGCTCCGCGCCGCGGCGATGTCGATCCGAGGCGGGATGCGCCCCAGCGGCGACGCCCGCGACCCGAGGAAGGTGCTCTCCGCACCCCTCAACCCACCCCTCAGCCCGCACCGACGGCCGGTACGACGAGGCAGGCGCCGTCATATCGGCCACCGGTCGTGCGCTACCGGGATCGCGTCGAGGACTGAGGCAGGACGGGAGTCCGTCAGGGGCGTGGGTTCCGAAGCTCCCGCGGCAGCGCGAACACGAGGGTCTCGTTCGCGGTGGTCACCGACTGCACAGTGTGGAACCCGTGCTCGTCGAGCAGGTCGATCACGCCACGGACCAGGATTTCCGGAACGGAGGCACCCGAGGTGATACCGACCGTCTCGACGCCCTCGAGCCACGCGAGGTCGACCTCACGGGCGTAGTCCACCAGGTACGACGCCTTTGCGCCTGCACCGAGCGCAACCTCGACGAGCCGCACGGAGTTCGACGAGTTCTGCGAGCCGACCACGATCACCAGATCGCATTCCGGTGCCATCGCCTTCACCGCGACCTGACGGTTCTGGGTGGCGTAGCAGATGTCGTCGCTCGGCGGATCCTGCAGCAGCGGGAACTTCTCGCGCAGCCGCTCCACGGTGGCCATCGTCTCGTCGACGCTCAGGGTGGTCTGCGACAGCCAGATCACCTTCGACGGGTCGCGCACCGTCACGGCGTCGACCGAGTCGGGGCCGTCGACGAGCTGAACGTGGTCGGGTGCCTCGCCTGCGGTACCTTCGACCTCCTCGTGACCTTCGTGGCCGATGAGCAGGATGTCGTAGTCGTCGCGGGCGAACCGCTTCGCTTCCTGGTGCACCTTCGTCACCAGCGGGCAGGTTGCATCGATCGTGTGCAGGCTGCGGGACGCCGCGGCCTCGTGCACCGCCGGGGACACGCCGTGCGCGGAGAACACGAGGACCGACCCCTCGGGGACCTCGTCGGTCTCGTCGACGAATACGACGCCCTGCGCAGCAAGGGTCTCCACGACGTGGCGGTTGTGGACGATTTCTTTACGGACGTAGAGCGGAGCGCCGTGCTTCTCGAGACTCTTCTCGACGGTCTCCACTGCACGGTCGACCCCGGCGCAGTAACCTCTCGGCTCGGCGAGAAGGACGCGCTTCCCCGGCAACGATGTGCCGGGTGACCGTGTAATTCCTACTTCGAGCGGGACAGGCGCAGACATACCCCCAGACTACGGGCTGAGCGGTCGCATCGACCCGCTCGGCTACCAAAGACAACGATCGTGAGGCAGGCTGAGACAATGATCCGTCCACCGTTCCTGGCACGAGTGGCCGCCGGCGTGGCCGTCACCGCGTACGAAGAGACCCTCCGACTTCCGAGTACTGCCATTGCGCTCCCGATGACCACGGTGAGCCAGATCCTGCAGACGGCGATGCGAATGCAGCAGGTGATGACCGGCCTGGCGATCAAGGGCGATCAACTGTTCGAAGTGTTCGGATCGGAGATCTCCGAAAATCCCGAGTGGGCAGTGTTCGACGAAGACGAAGAGCCCGCCACCAGCAACGATGCACCGGTGAAGCCGGTCGATGCGCCTGCCCCGGACCCCGCATCGGCGCCCGGTCGTTTCGCGCTGTACTCGACGGCGCCGGGTGAGACGGCAGGCAACCGCGCCGCAGACCGTGCGATGACGGAGTCGCCCGCCCCCACTGCCACGAACTCCGAGTCGCCCGCCCCTGCAGCGAAGGCCCCTGCTGCGACCGGGACGGCGAAGCCGCCCGCCAAGAAGACCCCCGCCAGGAAGGCCCCTGCGAGGAAACCAGCTGCCACGCAGACCTCCGCCACGAAGACCACTGTGACGAAAACCTCACCGGCGAAGAAGCGGGCGGCAAAGAAGCCTGCGGCAAAGGCCCCCACCCCTACACAGCCGTCCGAGATCGCCGAGTACCTCGATTACGACTCCCTGACGCTCGCGCAACTGCGCGCCCGTCTCCGCACGCTGTCGGTCGAGGATCTCACCGCGTTGCTCACCTATGAGAACGCGAACGCCGAGCGAGCTCCGTTCGTCACGATGCTGTCCAACCGGATCTCCAGCGCCGAACGCAAGTGAGCACCGCTCAGGCCGAGGGCCGCACCAACTCGCCGGAGAACCCGTGGCCGGTACGCACCGTGTCACAGAAGATCTCCGGGTGGATCGACAAGCTCGGCACCGTATGGGTGGAAGGTCAGCTCACCCAGATCAACGCCCGGCCCGGCACCCGGACCGCCTTCCTGACCTTGCGCGACCCGTCGGTCGACATGTCTTTGCAGCTCACCTGCGACCCGCAGCTACTCCGCGCGTCCGAAGTACCGCTCAGCGAGGGCACCAGCGTCGTGGTGTTCGGCAGGATCACGTTCTGGCCCGGTCGTGGCAGCCTGGCGTTGAGGATCACCGAGATCCGGCCGGTCGGTGTCGGGGAGCTGCTCGCCCGCCTCGAACGTCTGCGCAAGCTCCTCGCCGCGGAGGGCCTGTTCGATCCGCGACTCAAGCGCCCGCTGCCGTTCCTGCCGCAGCGCATCGGTCTGATCACCGGACGGGCGAGTGCAGCCGAACGCGACGTGGTGTCGGTCGCGGAGCGGCGGTGGCCGGCCGTGCAGTTCGATATTCGCAACACCCCGGTCCAGGGCCCGACCGCGGTGCCCCAGATCCTCGACGCGCTCGCCGCTCTCGACAAGGACCCCGACGTGGATGTCATCATCCTCGCGCGCGGCGGCGGCAGCCCCGAGGATCTCCTGCCGTTCTCCGATGAGGCCCTGTGCCGCGCAATCGTCGCGTGCACCACCCCCGTGGTCAGCGCGATCGGGCACGAACCCGACAGCCCACTGTCCGATTATGTCGCCGACCTGCGGGCCGCAACCCCCACCGACGCTGCGAAACGAGTGGTACCCGACGCGGTCGCCGAGCAGGATCTCGTCGACGACCTCCGTGCCCGGGCCGCTGGCGCTCTGCGGAACTGGGTGCGGCGCGAAGAACACGTGATCGCCCAGCTGCGTGACCGACCGGTGCTGGCCGATCCGATCGACGCACTCGACCGGCGTGCCGACGAGATCGAACGACTCCGGCTGGCCGCGCGCCGCGACATCTCGCGGTCGGTGTCGGCGGAGGCTACGACCGTCGAGCATCTGCGGGCACGCCTGTCCACACTCGGACCTGCGGCAACGCTCGCTCGCGGCTATGCCGTGGTGCAGCGGATCGTGGGGGACGACGATCCCGAGGTGGTGCGATCGGTCGACGATGCCCCGCCGGGCACACAACTGCGGGTGCGGGTGGGTGACGGCGCCGTGCGGGCCGTCGTCATGGGACGAGAGAAGTAGAGGATCACTCTGTGAGCGATACGAATTCCGACATTGCCGAACTCGGCTACGAACGCGCGCGCGACGAGCTGGTGAACGTCGTCAAGATGCTCGAGCAGGGCGGTCTGGACCTGGACGATTCACTCGCGTTGTGGGAGCGCGGTGAAGCGCTGGCCACGCGGTGCGAGGAGCACCTCGCCGGTGCACGTCAGCGGGTCGAGAACGCACTCGCGCACGCGGAGGACACCGACGACGAAGACTAGGCCGTCAGGGCTCCAGCGGCTCGGCGACACCGACCGTGGCGGCGAGCTCGGACAGCTCCTCGTCGGTGCCCGAACCGCCGACCAGGATGCGGACGTCACCGAAGTCCGATACCCACAGCGCTTCGACGCCTTCGCCCCCGTAGACCGTCCAATCCCGGGCGCCGATCTGCTGCGCGCCGGTAACTCGGCGGGATTGGCCGGCCACGAACCGGACCAGTTCGTCTTCGCCTGCGTCGGACTGGGTGAGGCGCACGTAGCGACCCCCGGCGGTGACGAACCCCACGGTGCTCGAATCGCCGCCTTCGCTTCCGGAGATGATGCTGCGGCTCCCCGAATTGGACTGCCAGCCCTCGGGTACCTCGGGGTGCCGGATGGGGAAGCCCAGTTCCTTCGCGTCGTACTTCAGGCCTGCATCGAGATCGAACGTCGGTGCAGGCCCCGCGGTCGGACCGCCTGGGCTGAAGGAGCATTGGCTCGCGACTCCGGCAATGAGCAGCATTGCGACAACCAGCGGAATCAGCGACCAGGCCATATCGCGGGTGTCGTTCAGGATGCGAGGTTTCTTGGGAGCCACGCAACCAGTCTGACAGCCCGCGCCGGTGGGCGGTCCGCCTGCCCTGGGTCCGACACGTCATCGAGGCCCAGGTGATGAGACAATGACCACGCGAAACACCCATCCGATCGTGCGGCCCCGATCCCGGCGGCCACATATGTGCCGACGCCACTCGAGCGTCGACCGACTTTCAGCAGGAGGCAGTAGCCCATGACGGCCAGCACCCCACAGCGCCGCGAAGCTCCCGACCGCAACCTCGCGCTCGAACTGGTGCGCGTCACCGAGGCCGCAGCGATGGCAGCAGGCCGCTGGGTCGGACGCGGCGACAAGGAGGGCGGCGACGGCGCCGCCGTCGACGCCATGCGCCACATGGTGAGCTCGGTGTCGATGCAGGGCGTCGTCGTGATCGGCGAGGGCGAGAAGGACGAAGCGCCCATGCTGTACAACGGCGAGGAAGTCGGCAACGGTGACGGCCCGCTGTGCGATGTCGCGGTGGACCCGATCGACGGCACCACCCTCATGTCGAAGGGCGCGCCCGGCGCGATCGCAGTGCTCGCTGTCGCCGAGCGCGGCGCGATGTTCGATCCGTCGGCCGTGTTCTACATGGAGAAGATCGCGGTGGGCCCCGAAGCCGCCGACGTCATCGACATCACTGCCCCGGTCGCGGAGAACATCCGGCGTGTGGCGAAGGCCAAGAGCATCGCGATCCCCGATCTCACGGTCACGATCCTCGATCGCGAGCGTCACGCAGGAATCATCAGCGAGGTGCGTGCGGCAGGTGCCCGCATCCGGTTGATCTCCGACGGCGACGTCGCCGGCGCCATCGCCGCTGCGCGGCCCGGCTCAGGTGTCGACATGCTGCTCGGGATCGGCGGTACCCCCGAGGGCATCATCGCTGCCGCCGCGATGCGGTGCATGGGTGGCGCTCTGCAGGGTCGGCTGGCTCCGAAGGACGACGCCGAGCGTCAGAAGGCCCTCGACGCCGGTCACGACCTCGACCGCGTGCTCACCACGAACGACCTGGTGACGGGCGAGAACATCTTCTTCTGCGCGACCGGTGTGACCGACGGTGAACTGCTGCGTGGTGTCCGGTACACACCGGGTGGAGCGGAAACGCAGTCGATCGTCATGCGCAGCAAGTCCGGCACGGTCCGCATGGTCGAGGCATACCACCGGCTCAAGAAGCTCGGCGAGTTCTCGTCGATCGATTTCCAGGGTGTCGACGGCGCTGCGCCGCCGCTCCCCTGATCCTGCAGTACCGCTGTGGGGTGCCCCGGAACATGTTCTGCTCCGGGGC
The DNA here is from genome assembly GCF_042730275.1 of Rhodococcus sp. NPDC060086. Lineage (NCBI taxonomy): Bacteria > Bacillati > Actinomycetota > Actinomycetes > Mycobacteriales > Nocardiaceae > Rhodococcus > Rhodococcus sp. NPDC060086. Next base: position 5,019 of record NZ_JBHWWZ010000067.1, on the reverse strand, counting down.
ACCCCACAGTTCTCTGCGGCGGGCCTACCGTGGACGGTATGACCGACACTTCCGAGCAGTCTTCCCCCCAGTACCGCATCGAGCACGACACCATGGGCGAGGTCCGGGTCCCGGTCGATGCCCTCTGGCGCGCACAGACACAGCGCGCTGTCGAGAATTTCCCGATCTCCGGCCGCGGCCTCGACCGCGCACAGATCCGCGCCCTCGGACTCCTCAAAGGCGCATGCGCGCAGGTCAACAAGGATCTCGGTCTCCTCGATCCTGAGAAGGCGGCCGCGATCATTGCTGCCGCTCGCGAGATCGCCGACGGCAAACACGACGACCAGTTTCCGATCGATGTGTTCCAAACCGGTTCGGGCACAAGCTCGAACATGAACACCAACGAGGTCATCGCGTCGATCGCCTCGCAGGCGGGCGTCACGGTCCATCCGAACGATCACGTCAACATGTCGCAGTCGTCGAACGACACGTTCCCCACCTCGACGCATGTCGCTGCGACCGAAGCGGCGGTGGCCGATCTCGTTCCGGCGCTCCAGCAACTCCACGGTGCGCTGAGCGACAAGGCCTCCGAGTGGCGCACGGTCGTCAAATCGGGTCGCACACACCTGATGGACGCCGTACCCGTCACTCTCGGTCAGGAATTCGGTGGATACGCCCGCCAGATCGAAGCCGGAATCGAGCGGGTGCAAGCCACTTTGCCGCGCCTCGGCGAACTTCCCATCGGCGGGACCGCCGTCGGCACCGGGCTGAACGCACCCGACGACTTCGGGCCGCGGGTCGTCGCCGAACTCGTCAAGGCCACCGGCGTCGATGCGTTGAAGCCGGCGAAGGACCGGTTCGAGGCACAGGCGGCCCGGGACGGCCTCGTCGAGGTGTCAGGTGCGTTACGCACGATCGCAGTGTCGCTGACCAAGATTGCCAACGATGTCCGCTGGATGGGGTCGGGTCCGTTGACCGGTCTCGCCGAGATCCAGCTTCCCGATCTGCAGCCCGGAAGTTCCATCATGCCGGGAAAGGTCAATCCTGTTCTCCCCGAGGCAGTTACGCAAGTAGCCGCGCAGGTCGTCGGAAACGATGCCGCGGTCGCGTGGGGCGGCGCGGCGGGCGCATTCGAACTGAACGTCTACATCCCGATGATGGCGCGGAACGTGCTCGAATCGATCCGGCTGCTCGCCAACGTCTCTCGGCTGTTCGCCGACCGGTGCATCGTAGGGCTCGTCGCGAACGTCGAACATCTGCGCACCCTCGCCGAGTCGTCGCCGTCGATCGTGACGCCCCTGAACTCCGCGATCGGCTACGAAGAGGCTGCCGCGGTGGCGAAAGAGGCGTTGAAGGAGCGTAAGACGATCCGGCAGACGGTCGTCGATCGCGGGCTCATCGGCGAGAATCTCAGCGAGGACGAACTCGACCGTCGCCTCGACGTACTCGCGATGGCGAAGGTCGAACCCGAGCAGTGACGGAGAGTCCGAGCAGTGACGGAGAGTCCGGAGATGGAATGTCCCGGCCCCGCACCCGGGGCCGGGACCCGCGTCAGTTCATCGTCACCTCGGTCTGTCCGTCGATGTAGGTGATGTAGCCGTTCTCGAAATTGCTCTGCATACCCCCGTCTGTGGGTTGCTCATCGCTGACGGGGAAACCGAGTTCGCCGCCTGCGCCGCCTTCTGCCTCCCACGCAACTCGGATCTCGCCCCACACGATGTGGGCGTCGGTGTCGGGACTCCACGCGATGATGCCCCCGTCGAACTCGGCGATATTGCCGTCGCCGACGTCCTCCTGGTTTCCGGTGGCCATGCCGAGCGGGCTCGATTCACCGCCGACCTCGTTGTACTTGGCGAGGATCTGACCGCTCAGTTCGACCGATTCGCCGTCCGGTCCGGGAACTGCACTGGTCTGATCCTCCGCCGGCTCGGTGCCTTCTTCCCCTTCGGTGCCTGTGGTCTCCTCAGCACCTGTCGTCTCTTCAGCGCCGGTGGTCTCGTCAGAGCCCTGCACCTCGGACACGACGCTTTCGGCTGCGGACTCGACGACGCTCGTGGCGCTACCGACAACGTCTTCTGCACTGGTGTCGTCGCCGCATGCCGAGGCGACCAGGCCGACGGCAGCGAGCGCAGCAACTGTGGCTGCCATTCGACGGTTGATTCGATTCATGGACCTTCTCCTGTCTGATCCCCCGCGCCGGTGGCCCCGCGCGGGATAGGACAAGCGGACGACCCGAACGTAACCACCCTCAACCGGTGTTCGTAGCCGTTCGATCTGGATAAGTCCACTTTCTTCGGTAGGCACCGACTCGTCGACCTCTACCCAACTCGATTCGATTTCGAGAAGATCGTTCTCGTCGATACCTCGACATCGACGCCGTACCATGCCCACAGTCGACAAAAGGGGGAAGCACGTGAATGCCATCGCGGCGACGACCACACCCGATACCGCCATCACAGTGGTCCGGGAGTTCCTCGAAGCTTTGGCCGAAAGCCGGCCCCGCGACACGAAGCCCCTCATGGACGACGACATGTCGTGGCACAACACCTCGCTTCCCACCCTGCGTGGCGCCCGCAGGATCAGCTCGGTGCTCGCGGGCCTCGAGAAACCGTGGATCGGTTTCGACGTCGTGGTGCACCACATTGCTGCCGAAAGCGCCGACGTCGTCCTCACCGAACGCACCGACGTGATCCGCGCCGGGCGCATCGAGATAGTCCTCCCGGTGTGCGGCACGTTCGAACTGCGCGACGGACGCATCCTGGCGTGGCGCGACCACTTCGATGTCCTCGGATTCCTGGGCGCTGTTGCGGCCGGTCTCGTTCGGGCGGTCTTCCGGCGGCCGTAGACTCTCTGCGGCCACCGAACAGTTCGGTGGCGATCGAACAGGGAGCAGTGACATGTCCGACGCCGAGCACAGTCCGGGATTCACGGCGGGACTCGAGATCCGGCGCGAAGTCATGGGAGACGACTTCGTCGAGCGCGCATTCGACCGCGCGCGCGGCACCGATGCAGAGGCGATGCAGGAGTTCGTCACCGAGCATGCTTGGGGTGCAGTGTGGTCGCGGCCGGGCCTCGATCGCCGTAGTCGCAGCCTGCTCAATCTCGGCATGCTCATCGCGCTGCGCGCCGAGAACGAGTTGCGCGGCCACGTGCGAGGCGCACTACGGAACGGCCTGACCCGCACCGAAATCGTCGAATCGGTGATCCATTGCAGCGCATACTGCGGCGCCCCCGCAGCACTCGCTGCGATGCGCGTCGTGCAGGAAGTCCTCGAGGCCGAACTCGGCGCCCTCCCCGACTCCGAATAACCCACGGCCACATGGCCGAATGTCACCTTCAGCTATCTCCGCGTACTGAAGGTGACATCGGCCGATGACTCAAGAGCCCGGCGCGAACTCCTCGAGCATCTCGGTCACGAGCGCCGCGATCGGCGACCGCTCACTGCGGGTCAAGGTGATGTGCGCGAACAGCGGGTGGCCCTTGAGCTTCTCGATCACCGCCGCTACCCCGTCGTACCGCCCGACACGAAGGTTGTCTCGTTGCGCGACATCGTGCGTGAGCACCACCCGCGACCCGGCACCGAGCCGCGACAGCACCGTCAGCAGCACATTGCGTTCGAGAGATTGCGCCTCGTCGACGATCACGAACGAGTCGTGCAGCGATCGTCCGCGAATATGGGTGAGCGGCAACACTTCCAGCATCCCGCGGGCCATGACCTCCTCCATCACCTGTGGGCTCGCAAGCCCTTCGAGGGTGTCGAACACGGCCTGCCCCCACGGATTCATCTTCTCGGCTTCGGTCCCCGGGAGATAGCCGAGTTCCTGACCGCCGACGGCGTAGAGGGGCCGGAACACCACAACCTTGCGATGGGAGCGCTTCTCGAGCACCGCCTCCAGGCCGGCCGTGAGGGCCAACGCCGACTTGCCGGTTCCTGCCTTACCTCCCAGCGACACGATGCCGACGGATTCGTCGAGGAGCAGATCCAGCGCGACCCGCTGCTCGGCGGAGCGGCCGTGCAGACCGAATGCCTCGCGGTCTCCGCGCACCAGCTGCACCTGCTTGTCGGCGGTGACGCGACCGAGCGCGCTCGACGATCCCCCCAGCAGCCGGATACCGGTATGACACGGCAGGTCCCGGGCTGCTTCGAGGTCGACGACGCCCCCGGCGAACAACTCGTCGATGAGCGCCTTGTCGACCTCGAGTTCGGTCATGCCGCTCCAGCCCGACGTGACCACATCCTGCGCGTGGTATTCGTCCGCGGTCAGGCCGACGGCACCGGCCTTGACCCGCAGCGGCGTGTCCTTGCTGACGAGGATGACGTCGCGACCCTCCGCTGCGAGATTCATCGCGCACGCGAGGATCCGCGAGTCGTTCGAGTCGGTTCGGAAGCCGGAGGGCAGGACCATCGGATCGGTGTGGTTGAGCTCCACGTGCAGCATCCCACCGGCGTCGCCGACCGGGATCGGGCGGTCGAGCCGACCGTGTCGCTGCCGCAGGTCGTCGAGCAACCGCAGTGACTCCCGCGCGAACCATCCGAGTTCGTGGTGGTGGCGCTTGCCTTCGAGTTCGCCGATCACCACCAGGGGAAGCACGACTTCGTGTTCGGCGAATCTCGTGACCGCCCACGGGTCGGAGAGCAATACGGAAGTGTCCAGCACGTAGGTGCGTACGGCTGGGACGGAGCGTGTTGCGTTCACGTGAGGCTCCTCGACCTGCGCGACACCGCGCAGATTGTTCGGTGGCCGGTCGCTCCCTGGTGGTCCTCACGGACACGAGGGCCGGGTGCCGGCCCCTCGCTCGGACTGTTCTGCCGCACGATCAGGGACCTCCCGTGTAGCCGGCACTGCACCGTCTACAACACCGACGCTAACCCTGACACGCCCGGTTCGCTCGGTAGCGGCGAGGCGTGTCGGTGAAGTTCGGATGAACGCAGCTGTTCCGCCTGCATGACATCACGGCAGCGCCGCCGGCCGTCGCCGACACTCACGGCCCGAGCGAGAGACGACGTGAGCCCGGTCTGCACCGAATTCGGTGCAGACC
>NZ_JBHWWZ010000066.1:0-22823 GCF_042730275.1 Rhodococcus sp. NPDC060086 | reverse complement strand
CACCATCGATGGTGTCGGCCCCCGCCGTCTGTCAGAGGTAGCTCAGCGACCGGCACCGACCGCATCGGCGAGCGACGCGTAGCCGGAGGCCCGCACCTTGCGGGCGAGGCCCTTGTTGAGTCGCCGCGTCCAGAACGCGCCACCGTAGATGAACCCGGTGTAGCCCTGCACCAGCGACGCGCCGGCCAGGATGCGCTCCCACGCCTGCTCCGGCGTCTCGATGCCACCGACCGACACCAACGTCAACCGATCACCGACACGCGCATACAGCCGTCGCAGTACTTCGAGGGACCTCGCGGCCACCGGCGCACCCGACAGGCCGCCCGCCCCGATCTCCTCGAGACGGGCGGGGTCGGTGCGCAATCCGTCGCGGCGGATGGTGGTGTTGGTGGCCACGATCCCGGCGAGCTTCAACTCGACGGCGAGATCGGCGACCGCGTCGACGTCCTCGTCGGACAGGTCGGGGGCGATCTTCACGAGCACCGGCACCGTCACGGTGTCGAGTACCGCCTGCAGCAGCGGCCGCAACGACTCGACGGCCTGCAGATCCCGCAGACCCGGGGTGTTCGGGGACGAGACGTTCACCACCACGAAATCGGCGAGCGGACCGAGCAGTTGCGCGCTCGCGGTGTAGTCCTCCACCGCCTGCTCGGCAGGCACGATCTTCGTCTTGCCGATGTTCGCGCCGATCGGTACCGTCCGGCGGCGCTGCCGCAGTTGATTGGCGGCTTCACCGGCACCGTGGTTGTTGAACCCCATCCGGTTGATCAGCGCGCGGTCCTCCGGCAACCGGAAAAGTCGCGGCGCGGGGTTGCCGGGCTGCGACTGCGCGGTGACGGTGCCGATCTCTGCGAAACCGAACCCGAGTGGCCCCCACGCGTCGACCCCCTTCGCGTCCTTGTCGAACCCGGCGGCCATGCCCACCGGATTCGGGAACCGAACGCCGAACACGGTGCTGTCCAGCACCGGATCGTCGACGGTGAGAATCTTCGAGGCGAGCGCGCGGGTCGGTCCGAATCCTGTGATCAGACGCAGCACCAGGAACACCAGATGGTGAATCCGTTCCGGCGGCACGAGGAACATCACGCGAAGAAGCAAGCTGTACACGAACAACTCCCTGCAGGTCCGGGCAGTGACCCGGGTGATCGATCAGCGGACGGTGGGTTCGGGGAGGTGACGGCCGGTCTTGCGGCGACGCAGCAACACCCGCCGACTGCCGTCCGGATACAACCGCAGCCGGGTCAACTCCCAGCCGTGGAACTCGGCGGAGATCGCGAGTCGGAGCGAGGCACTGATCCGCGACACTTCCTTCGGAAGCTTCAGCGGTACGTACTCGTAGTCGTCGTTGCTGGTGTCCCACCCCACCGGGAGGCGGGTGAACCGGCTCGCACTTTCGCCTGCCATCACTACCCTTCGACCGGAATCCTCTGCAGTCCGTCGCCGGTCGCGGATGCCACCACCAGCGCCGCATCGGCCGGGTCGACGGCGAGCGAGTTGGGTTGCTGCACTGTCGCGAAGCGGTGGCGCTCCCTCGGAATACCGGTCGACAGATCGTAGCCCACGACCTCGTTGCTGCCGGTCAAGGTGACCCACACCAGGTCACGTTTCTCGTCGTAGGCCACCGCGTACGGTGCCGGACCCGCCGGATACCGCTGCCGCAGGACCAGCGAATCGAGGGTGTAGACGAGCAGTTCGTCGCCGTCGGTGTCGGTGACCATCACCCGCCCGAACGGGTCGCTGGTCATCTGCGTCGCGCCCTCGCCGGCGCGGAGCGCCATGCGCAGGTTCGCATCCTCGACGTCGACTTCGTTGATGGAGGTCTGGTGCCGGTCCAGGGCCGCGAGGGTGCCGCCGGCGACCGCGAGCGCGTCGACGGAGATGAGCCCGCCGATCGTCGACTCCACGTCACCGGTCTCCGGGGCGACGATGAGGACCGTGCCGTCCGCGGTTCCGACCGCCCAGCGGCCGTCGGGAAGGACCGCAGCCGAGAGCGCCTCGCCGTCGATCGGAACTTCGGTGACGGACCCGGTGGTGACGTCGACCTGCGCGACCACGCCTGCCGCGGGAGCCAGCACGGTTCCGTCGGGGCCGGCGGAGACGGTCGCCGCGCTCGCGGGCAACGGCACCTCGCGCGGCGGTGCACCTGCTCCGTCGATCAGCAGCACCTGCTGCCCGTCGTCGACGAGGGCGGCGACGACGCCGGTGCCCCGTGCGATGACCATCGCTTCCACCGACTCCGCGAGGGGGGTGATGATGCCGGCGGGCGCAGCGGTCACCGCGGGTGACACCGCGGCGGTGGCCGGTTCGCGGGTCGGCACCGACTCGGCAGCCTCGTCGGACGAGGCGCATCCGGCGACCAGCGTCACCGCGAGCCCGATCACCATCGCGGCGCTGCGCATCACCGGTCCACCCATCGTCGTTGCTCCTCGCTGTTGTCCTGTGACTGTGGCAGTGCCCGAAGACAATGCCACCACCCAGTGTTCCCGATCGGTATCCGGTGGGTGCAGGCGCCTCCGTGCCGGTCAGCGCAGGTGTGACGCGGCGCTCACGGCGTCGGTGCGGGTCCGTCCCGATGCGGCAGTACGAGCGGGGTGCCGGTCTCCGGGTGCGCGCCGACCCGTACCGGATAGTCGTAGACCCGGCTGAGCAGTTCTTCGGTGAGCACCTCGGCCGGAGTACCGTCGGCGACGAGAAGGCCCTTCTCCAGCACGCAGACGCGGTCGGCGTACGCGGCGGCGAGTCCGAGGTCGTGCAGGACCACCACCACGGCGTGACCGTGATCGGCGCGGGACCGCACCACCCGCATGATCGTTTCCTGATGCCCGATGTCGAGCGCCGCGGTCGGTTCGTCCAGCAGCAAGGTCTGGGTGTCCTGGGCCAGCACCCGGGCCAGCGCGACCCGGGCCCGTTCGCCACCGGACAACGCCGGGAACGGTCGGTCGGCGAGATGCGCGACATCGCACGTCGTGAATGCGTCGTCGACGAATTCGAGGTCTGCGGCCTGCCGGTCCGTGCGCGCCCATGCGGCGCGGCCCATCTGCACCACCTGCCGCGCAGTGAACGGAAAGCCGACGGTGTGCTGCTGCGGCAGCACGGCACGTCGCCGCGCCAATGCGAGGGGAGTCCACTCGGCGAGGTCCTGCCCGTCGACCTCGACATGCCCGGCGCTGAGCGGATGGTCGCCGGTCAATGCGGCGAGCAGCGTCGACTTGCCCGCGCCGTTGGGGCCGACCAGGGCAACGATCTCGCCGACGCGGACCTCGAAGTCGATGCCGTGCAGAATTTCGCGTTCGCCGCGCCGCAACCGGACACCGGTGCCGCGCAGCGTGACGGAACCGGGCGCGGATCGCTCGGGCAGGTCGCGGCGGCCGCGCAACCGACCGAGTTTCTGGGCGAGCGTGAACGAGGATCGACTCACGCCCACCCACCCTGCTTGGCGCGGGTGCGGCGCAACATGAGGAAGAACACCGGGCCGCCGATCAGCGCGGTCAGCATGCCGAGCGGCAGGTCGGCGTTGGGCACGAGGGTGCGGGCTCCGAGATCGGCGGCGAGGAGCACCACCGCGCCGCCGAGGACGCTGGCGACCATGAGCACGCGGTGGGCGGGGCCGAGCGCCAGACGCATCAGATGCGGCACCACGAGCCCGACGAACATGATGATGCCGGTGAACGCCACCGCGGCACTGACCAGTACCGCGACCGCGACAATCGCCACCTGCCGCACCCGTTCGACGTCGACACCGAGATGACGGGCCACGCTCTCGCCGAGGGCGAGCACATCGAGTTTGGGGGCGAGCACGATCGCCACCGCCACACCGACCACGGTGAGCGGAGCGACGACGCCGACGACGTCCCACGTGGCGCCCCCGAGACTGCCCAACTGCCAGAACACGATCTGGTCGCGGGCCGCGGGGTTCGCGACGAAGGTGAAGAGCGCGATGAGTCCGCCGGCCATGGCGTTGACGGCGACACCGGTGAGGATCACGGTGACCACCTCGGTGCGGCCACCCGATCGCGACATCGCGTAGACGAGGAAGGTGGTGACCAGACCCGACAGCATCGCCGCCCCGGCCAGCGACCACCCGGACGAGAAAGCGCCGCCGAGCACGATCACCGCGGAGGCGCCCACGGCGGCACCGGACGACACCCCGATCACGCCCGGTTCGGCGAGCGGGTTCGCGAAGATGCCCTGCAGCAGCGCGCCGGAACAGCCGAGCGCGGCGCCGACGAGCATCGCCAGGACCACCCGGGGGAAGCGCACCTCCCAGAGTGTCACCTCACCGGCCGGATGGGCCGGTATCGGACCGAGGTCGAGACCGATGCGGTGTAGCACACTGCCGACCACTTCGGCGGGGCTGGTCGGCACCTGACCGAGGCATGCCGACACGATCGCCAGTCCCACGAGCGCGACGACGAGACCGGCGAACACCACGGTGGTGCGGGTGGATCCGGCCTTGCGGAGCGCCTCGGCGGGCAGTCCGGTCGTTTCGCCGACTTCGCTCACCGCAGGCACTCGATCACGGGGCATCGGACGGATAGAACGCCTCGACGAGGGCCGCGAGCACTTCACCGGTCTCGGGCCCGAAGCTCAGCAGCGCCGAATCCTCCATGTCGACGATGCTGCCGTTCTTTCCGGCCGGGGTCTGCGCGACACCTGGTAACGCGGCCAGGCCTTCCGGGCCGCCGACGGACTCGAGACTGCGCGTCATGATCAGGATCGTGTCGGGTGCAGAGGCGATCATGGCCTCGCTGGTGATCGGCATGAATTTCGAGTCGAGACCGGCCACGGTTCCGGCGTCGCGTCCGCCGAGGGATTCGATCAATGCATCGGCTCCGGAACCCGGGCCGCCGAGCATCTTGATCGCGGAGCCGCGCAGGTACAAGAACGCGACGGTGAAGTCGGGGTGATCTTCCGGAATCGAGGCCTGCGCAGCGGCGATTTCCTCGTTGGTGCGCTGTACCAAGGCCTCGCCCGCCTCGGGAACGCCGAGTGCCGCCGCGACCGACTCGATGCCCGACGCCACAGTGTCGAGGTTGCGTTCGGGATCGACGAACACCACCGGTACACCGGTGTCGCGCAACTGCTGCTGCACGGCCAGCGGCCCGATCGAGGTGTCGGTGAGCACCACCGTGGGGTTCAATGCCAGGATCGCCTCGGTGTTGAGGCTGTGCCCACCGGGTGTGACGTTCGTCAGGTGCTCCCCGGCGGGGAAGATCGTGGTGGAGCGGCCGACGACGTTGTCGCCGAGACCGAGCGAGTACACGGTCCGGGCGAGGGTGCCCGAGCGGTCCGCGACGACGATCCGCGACACATCGGTGACGGTGACATCGACACCGTCGACGCTGCGCACCGTCGTCGGAAGCGCCGGGGACGGATCGGTGGTGATCGGTCGTGGATCGGGGTCGGCGACGGTCGCGGTGCGGGCGCCCGCAGCGGCGGACGTGTCGGTTCCACCGGAATCGGTGCTGCAGCCGCCGAGCGTGAGTACGACGATGGCCGCGAGCAGCGCCGACAGGACTTTCACGGTCGAACGGAACATATCGTTCAGACCTGCGTCCGGTATCGGTCGAGATCGGCGGCCAGATCGGCGAACAGCGCGCCGTTGAGTCCGAACACGAGATTGGCCTCGTCGATCACCCGCTGCTGCTGGGTTCCGTCGAGGGGAGCGGCGTCGAGTTTGGCGCGGTAGGAGTCCTTGAACGGCTTGGTCTTCGGGATTTCGTCGAAGATGTAGAAACGCAGCCCGTCACGGTCGTATCCGTAGGCGCGTTCGAGCATGCGTCGGATGATCTGCCCACCGGACAGGTCGCCCATGTAGCGCAGGTAGTGGTGCGCCAGGAACGCCTCCGGCGACACAGCCGCGACCTGCTGCAGGCGGTCGACGTACGCGATGGTGGCCTGCAGCGGCGCGAGTCCGTCGCGCCATCGCGCACCGAGAAGGAATTCCAGGTCGGCCTCGAGTGCCGATGTGCGCAGCAATTCCGGTGACAGGAACGGGCCGACGATCGGATCGTCGGTGTAGGTGTGCCCGATCCGTTCGAGGACGTCGTACACGAACCAGGTCTGGGCGATCAGCGCGGCGTGCGCGGCGGCGTCGAGTTTCCCGTCGAGCAGTTCGGTGACGAACACCGAGTTCTCGGTGTCCGCGTGTGCCTGCTGTGTCTCGATCCGGATCCGTTCGGCGAATCCTGCGACCTCGGTCGTGGTCATCGACCCCACCTCCCTGTGCTGCCGTTGTCACCCTATTGACAGGACAGCCTAACCTTTGTGCGACGGACCGGTGGGATCCGGTTCCCGCTTACGCGCTGACGTCGTCGAGTGCAGCCGAGATTGCCGGCGGCAACGCCAGTTCTTCCGCGACCAGCACCCCCGTCAACTGTGCCAGATCCCGCGCACCGACCAGGGCCGAGGCGACATGCGGACGATCGCGCACCCACGCCAACGCCACCGCCAACGGCGACGTACCGAGCCCGTCCGCGGCCGTGGCGACCGCGTCGACCACCCGGATCGCGGACTTCGTCAGATACCGCTGCACTTCCTCGGTGTGCACGTCGTCGGCGCCGCGCGAGTCGGCGGGCGTCCCCGAGCGGTACTTGCCGGTCAGCACACCGCCCGCGAGCGGAACCGCAGCGAACACACCGACGCCGTGATGCGCGGCCGCGGGAATCAGTTCCTCTTCGACTCCCCGGGCGAGCAGCGAGTACTCGACCTGCGTGCACACCATGGGAGCGGGCCGGCGGGTGCGTGCCGCCGCCGTCGCGAGCTGCCACCCGAGGTAGCCGCGCACCCCCACATACCGGACGCGGCCGCTCGACACAGCGAATTCGAGGGCCGAGGCGACTTCGTCGATCGGGGTGTGCGGGTCCCACGTCGCGACCTGCCAGATATCGAGGTGGTCGGTGCCGAGCTCACGCAGTGTGTGGTCGAGCTGCGTGAGCAGGCCGCCGCGGGAGCAGTCCACCCGGCCTGCGCCGAGCTTGGTGGTGTCGATTCCGGAACTGCCCGACAACACCAGTTCGTCGCGGGGCACCACGTCGTCGAGCAGTTCGGCGAGGATGCGCTGCGCGACCCCGTCGCCGTAGGCGGGGGAGGTGTCGATCAGGGTTCCTCCCGCGTCGACGAACGCCGACAGCTGCGCCGCGGCCTCGTCGCCGTCGGTACCGCGTCCCCAGGTCAACGTTCCGAGTCCGAGCCGTGACACGCGCAGTCCGCTCGAGCCCACAGTCCTGTGTTCCATACCTCTGCTGTCCCTCCCGACCCGAGAGAACCGGTCGATCGATACACGACCGTTCTCATGACTGGCACCTTAATGTCGAACGCTCGACGAGTGATGGTCCGCCGCGCCAAGTACTGTTTCGCGGGTGAATTGGAATCTGCGCTCATCGAATGCGGGCACCTCGACCCACCGATCATCGACCGCCCGCGACCGTGCCGAGGCAGCGGCATGACCGAGGCGATGACCTGGCTGCAGACGATCATCCTCGGACTCGTGCAGGGACTGACCGAGTTCCTGCCGATCTCTTCGTCCGGTCACCTGCGCATCGTGTCCGAGTTGTTCTTCGGAACAGATGCAGGCGCGTCCTTCACCGCCGTGACACAACTCGGTACCGAGGCCGCGGTGCTGCTGTATTTCGCGGGCGACATCCGGCGCATCGTGTGCGCGTGGTTCCGGGGTGTATTCCACAAGGAACACCGCGACAACCACGACTACAAGATGGGTTGGTACGTGATCGTCGGCACCATCCCCGTCGGCATCCTCGGACTGTTGTTCAAAGACGAGATCCGCACCGTGGCACGCAATCTGTGGCTCGTCGCCACGATGCTCATCGTGTTCTCGTTCGTCATCGCCGCCGCCGAGTACTACGGACGCCAGCGCCGCACCGTCGAGCAACTCACCCTCAAGGACGGCCTGATCATGGGCTCCGCCCAGGCGCTCGCCCTGATCCCCGGGGTGTCGCGCTCCGGCGGCACCATCTCCGCCGGCCTCTTCCTCGGTCTGACCCGTGAGGCCGCCGCCCGCTACTCGTTCCTGCTGGCCATCCCCGCCGTCCTCGCCTCGGGACTGTTCAGCCTTCCCGATGCGTTCGCACCCGTCGGCGAGGGTCTCGAGGCCTCGGGCGCACAGCTGGTGGTCGCGACGCTCATCGCCTTCGTCGTCGGCTACGCGGCCATCGCTTGGCTGCTCAAGTTCGTCGTGAACCACTCGATGTACTGGTTCGTCGGGTACCGCATCATCATCGGCCTGCTGCTGTTCGGTCTGCTCGGTACCGGTGTGATCTCGGCGACGTAGCTGTCGCCGGACACGCACGGCCGCCGCGGGGCGGCAGGACATCTAGGCTGGATCACATGACGGTCATCCTGCTACGCCACGGACGGTCCACGGCCAACACCTCGCACATGCTGGCCGGCCGCACCCCCGGAGTGGGCCTCGACGAGGTCGGCCACGTGCAGGCCAAGAATCTCCTCACCCGGATGGAGGGTCTCGAGGTCACCGAGATCGTCCGGTCGCCGCTGCTGCGCTGCCGGCAGACCGTCGAGCCGCTGGCACTCGATCGCGGCATGACACCGACTATCGACGACCGGCTCGTCGAGGTCGACTACGGGCAGTGGACCGGACGCAAACTCGGCGAACTCGTCCGCGAACCGCTGTGGAAGGTCGTCCAGCAGCATGCGTCCGGCGCAGTGTTCCCCGACGGGGAAGGACTCGCCGAGGTGCAGGCTCGCGCGGTCGCCGCGATCCGCGAACACGACCGTCGGCTGGCCGACACGCACGGCAAGGACGTGGTGTGGATCGCGTGCAGTCACGGCGACGTCATCAAATCGATCCTCGCCGACGCGCTGGCCACCCATCTGGACGGGTTCCAGCGCATCGTCGCCGAACCGGCATCGATCAGCGTCGTGCGCTATACAGACACCCGGCCGTTCGTGCTGCGGGTCAACGACACAGGCGGTGACCTCTCCGGCCTCGCCGTGGCCGACGCCCCGAAATCCGTTCCCGGCGGCGAAGTGCCCGGGAGCGGCACGGACGACACCGCCGCCGATGCCGGTGAAAGACACGGCAGCGGCGGCGGATAATGACAGTGACCCGCATGGCACAGTGAACGGACTCGAGGAGGTGCAATGTCCCGCGCAATACACGTCTTCCGGACTCCGGACCGGTTCGTTGCCGGCACCGTCGGTGAACCCGGCGACCGGGTGTTCTACCTGCAGGCCGTACACGACTCCCGGGTGGTGAGCGTGATCCTGGAGAAGCAGCAGGTGCAGATCCTCGCCGACCGCATGGGACTGCTGCTCGAAGAAGTCCACCGGCGCTTCGGCACCACGCTGCCCGAAGCCGCCGACGTCGATACCAGCCCCCTGGAAACCCCGATCGACGCGGAATTCCGGGTGGGCACCATGGGCTTGGGCTGGGACGCCGACTCCGGCGCCGTCGTCGTCGAACTGCTCGCCGTCACCGAGACCGAACTCGACGAATCCGTCGTCCTCGACGACACCGAGGAAGGCCCCGACGCCGTCCGGGTGTTCCTCACCCCGATCCAGGCACGCAGCTTCGCGACTCGCACCGAGATGGTCATCTCCGCCGGGCGTGCCCCGTGCCCGCTGTGCGGAGAACCCATCGGCGGCGAAGGCCACATCTGTGTGCGCACCAACGGCTACCTGCGCACCCCGGGATTCGATCCGACGTCGTGGTTCGACGACGAGGAGAGCTGACGCCGTGACCGCGCCCGACGTGCGCAGCGTGCTGACCGACGGAGAACTGACCGTCATCGGGCAGATCGTGCACGCCAGCAACGCCACTCTCGTCTGCGACGCCACGCTCGACTCGCAGACCGTGCGTTGCGTCTACAAACCCGTCCGCGGAGAACGCCCGCTGTGGGACTTCCCGGACGGCACCCTCGCCGGCCGCGAGGTCGCCTCCTATCTCGTCTGCGAGGCCCTCGGCTGGGGCGTCATCCCTCTCACAGTGCTGCGCGACGGCCCGTTCGGACCGGGCATGGTGCAACGCTGGATCGACACCCGCGAAGACTCCGTCGACCGGCTCGACCTCGTCGACATCTGCCCCATCGATGCCGTCCCGGAGGGATGGCTACCCGTGCTGCACGCCCGCGACATGGACGGCAGCGAGGTCGCGCTCGTCCACGCCGACGACCCGCGCCTCCAGCGCATGGCCGTGCTCGACGTCGTCCTCAACAACGCCGATCGCAAGGGCGGCCACGTCCTCGAAGGTCTCGACGGCGCCGTCTACGGCATCGACCACGGCATCTGCCTGCATTCGCACAACAAGCTGCGCACCGTGCTGTGGGGATGGGCGAACACCACCGTCGACCAAGCACTGCTCACCGACCTCGACAAGCTCGCCCGCCGATTCGACGAGGACTTCGCCGACGTGCTGAGCGAACACATCACCGAGGACGAGGTCGAGGCACTGCACCATCGCATCACCGCGCTGCTCGACCGGCCCGCCATGCCCCGCCCCGTCGGGGAGCGGCGCATCCCCTGGCCGGCATTCTGATCCTGCCCGGTTTCTGATCGGATCAGTGCGCTGCGGCGTTCTTCTTCCGCTTCGGAATGAAATGCATGATCAGGACGACGATCGCACCGAGAACGAGCCCGACGATCGCGGACGTCACCGTTCCTGCCGTCCACGACAGGACACCACCGAACCCGCCGTGCACGAGCTCGCCGAACCAATGCTCGAGATCGTGGAGGCGATCGGCAGGCCAGTGGAATCCGGCCTCGCCGACGTTGACGATCAGGATGTGGCCGCCGACCCACAGCATCGCGGCGATACCGACCACGGTGAGCACCGTCATCACCTTCGGCATCGCCGCCACCAGACCGCGCCCGACGCGCCGGCTGAATGTCGAGGTGCGCTGCGCGAGCGACAGGCCCACGTCGTCCATCTTCACGATCAACGCCACCACCCCGTACACCAGGGCGGTGATCATGACCGCGACGACGAGGAGCACCAGCAGCCGGGTCACGAACGGTTCGCTCTCGACCGACGACAGCGAAATCACCATGATCTCGGCCGACAGGATCAGATCGGTGCGGATCGCACCGCTGACCATCGACTTCTCGAACTCGGGACCGCGCGCCGCCGCGGGAACGTCCTCCTCGGCGTGATGACCGCCGAACAGCGCTTCGTAGACCTTTTCGGCACCCTCGAAGCACAGGAACAAACCACCCGCGATCAGCAGATACGGCAGCGCCTGCGGCAAGAACTGGCTCAGCAGCATCGCCACCGGCAGGATGATCAGAAGTTTGTTGCGGATCGAGCCGATCGCGATCTTGCGGATGATCGGCAATTCGCGGTCGGGGGAGAACCCGTGCACGTACCGCGGGGTCACGGCGGTGTCGTCGACCACCACACCGGCCGCCTTGATGCTGGCCTTCCCGGCCGCAGCTCCGATGTCGTCGATGGACGCCGCGGCCGCTTTCGCGAGAACCGCAACGTCGTCCAGCAGAGCGACGAGACCACCGGCCACCGGAACCTCCCACAGTTCTTCGAATCGCTGGAGCCGAACGCACGTGGTCGTGGCCGACACCGAACCGTACCGAATCCATGGTGACGCACATCCCGCGGAGCAGGGGCGAGGCTGCGCGATTCGCCCATTCCATTAGGCTCGGGTGCATGCTGTCTTGGTCCGATGTCGCGATTCCGTCCGTGCCCGGTGAAGGCCCCCCGCTGAGGTTGTTCGACACCGCCGATCGGGCGGTGCGACCCGTCACCCCGGGCGCGACGGCCACGATGTACGTGTGCGGCATCACCCCGTACGACGCCACCCACCTCGGGCACGCCGCCACCTACCTCACGTTCGATCTGGTCAACCGCATCTGGCGCGACAACGGTCACGATGTCCACTACGTGCAGAACGTCACCGACGTCGACGACCCGCTGTTCGAACGCGCCGACCGCGACGGCGAGGACTGGGTGGTCCTCGGCATGCGCGAGACCGCTTTGTTCCGTGAAGACATGGAGGCGTTGCGTGTCCTGCCGCCGCGCGACTTCATCGGCGCCGTCGAATCGGTGGGCGAGGTGGTCGAACTCGTCGAGAAACTCGTCGCCTCCGGGGCTGCGTATGTGGTCGACGACGAGCAGTATCCCGACGTGTACTTCCGCGTTGACGCCACCGAACAGTTCGGCTACGAATCCGGCTACGACCACGCCACGATGATGCAGTTCTTCGGCGAGCGCGGCGGCGACCCGGATCGTGCAGGCAAGCGCAACCCGCTCGACGCCCTACTGTGGCGCGCCAAGCGTCCCGGCGAACCCTCCTGGCCGTCCCCGTTCGGCGAGGGTCGCCCGGGCTGGCACATCGAATGCGCCGCGATTGCGCTCAACCGCATCGGCAGCGGCTTCGACGTCCAGGGCGGCGGCAGCGACCTGATCTTCCCGCACCACGAGTTCTCCGCTGCACACGCCGAGGCTGTCACCGGCGACCGCCGCTTCGCGCGGCACTACGTGCATACCGGCATGATCGGCCTTGACGGCGAGAAGATGTCCAAGTCGCGCGGCAACCTCGTGTTCGTCTCGAAGATGCGCGGCGAGGGCGTCGACCCCGCCGCGATGCGCTTGGGTCTGTTGTCCGGTCACTACCGCGTCGATCGGCCGTGGACGTCCGAGGTACTGGAGTTGGCCCAGGCACGTCTGGATCTGTGGCGCCGGGCGGCGGCGTTGACGTCGGCATCGTCCGCGGACGACACGGTCGCGCGGCTGCGCCAGCACCTCGCCGACGACCTCGACACCCCCAAGGCCCTCGCCGCCCTCGATGCGTGGGTGCAGTTCGCCGTCGACCGCGGCGGGGACGATACCTCCGCGCCACGTCTGTTCGCCGACGCTGTTGACGCACTTTTGGGAATTGCTCTGCGGTAATCGCTTGTGAGTGTGCAGTTTTCGTCGCGACACGCCGGGGGTAGCGACGGAAACTGCACGCTCGATCCCATGCGGTCAGTGCAGGAGCGCCCGGATACCGCACCGTGTTTCTTCTTCGCGTAGCGCAGTTCGATCCCGAGGCGGTGGGCATCGTCGAATCCGCAGTCGACGACCGCGCCCTGCTCGACATAGCGCCTGCCTCGATCGAACGTGGGTCGTCCCACCGTGGCGATCAACGACTGGACGAGGTGGTCGTATCCGGGATTCCTGGACATGGGTGAGCAGTCCATGCGCCCACACCCAGTGCTCGACTGGGGGAGCGAAGTGCTTCCGGAGGCGCCTACGGTCGACGCTGCCCTGGCCGCAATCGCCGCGGCACGCTACGATTGCCACGATGATGACTCACTCTGATCCAAGATTGGGGGCCCAGTTCGCTCACGGTGAGTGCTGATGCACCCCCCGACCGCGAACGGGTTCGACCCCCGACTGTCCTTCTGGCTGCGCGTGCGCGAGTTCGCCGTGCCGCCGGCCGTGATCGAAGCCGCAACCGACCGGCGTCTCGCTGGTGACTGGTGCAGCGCCTGTGCAGCAGCGGGATTCGATGTCGACATCGACCTACGCGTACTGGCCCGCACGCATGGCTTCGACGTCGCGTCGCAGGTCCTGGACGACCTGCGTCATTTGGCCCCCGACCTGCTGCGCTGGCACCTACCGCGTGTGGCACCCGACGGACTACTGCGCCCCGGGCTGACTGTCGCACTGGCCCGATACGGGCCCTCGGGGAGCGAAAAACGGTGCGGCGAAACCTATTCGGTGTACCTGGTGGTCCGCACCGCTCCGGCCTGGGCGGATGCTGGGCAGAGGATCGTGCTGGCACTGTGGGACGGTTCGGCTGCCGCGAACCATCCGCATCCGCGACCCAACAGGCGGTTCCGGCTCGACCTCCACCGGCACCTATGGGATACGCGCAGATCCGGTGATCTGCGAATACGCAGTGGGACAGGCCGAATGCCAGGCACCACCGTCCTCGACCCAGCCCTGGCCGCGGCGATCCCGGAGGGCTGCGCCGTCGACCGCTGGGCTGACGAAGCCCGCATCCTGCTCCGCGCGGACGGACAACGTGACGGTCCAGTGCGGGTGCGATGCGGAGGCCGGCACGACCTGGTGGTGGAGCCGGTCGGCGGAACCGACCCCGCCGCGGTGCATCTCGTGGACGACTACCCGCGCGGCCGGCTCGCCGCGCTCCCGGTGCTGCCTGATGCCGCAACATGGGTGCTGCCCGACCTGGAACTGATCCGGTTGGGAGCGATCACCGCCGATCGGCTGCATCCGCTGGTCGCCGCCGTCCTGGAAACGAGCTCGTCGTCGCCGAAGCCTTCCCGGACGCCGAACCGGGAGAACCGGGTCCACCTCGTCGACTGCCGTGGTGAACGGCACCGGATCGGACTGGTCGACGGCGGCCTGACCGCACTCGATCACGACCCCGCCGAGATTCGGCGCGAAGAACTGCTCGCCCAGCTGGGCGGCACTCCGCTGCCGTGTCTGCAGGTCATCGACCAGGCGCTTCGTCGTCCGGACTGCCTGCCGGGCGTTCGTGAACGTTTGGACCACGGAGATGCAGACGGGGCGCTGGCCGTCGTCGAAGAACTACTCGGTCCCGACGCGATTCTCCGTGACGGGCCCCTGCTGGACGAACTCCGTGCGTCCGTGGACCGCCGCACCATCTACGACCGGTTCCGCACGGCACCGGTCGAGGCGCCGCCCGCATCGCGACCACGGCGCACCGGACGGTCGCGCCGTACCCGCTCCCGCTGAACCCTCCTCTCTCCCCGAAACTCACTGTCCCGCAGCGCGGCCGACCGGCCGCATCCTGCTGTTCCCCCGAGATACCACAGGTGATGCACATGTCTGCCACATTCCTTCCCCGCAGTCCCGGAAACATCGAACTCGACAGTGCCGCAGATCTGTTGGCGATGCTCGGCACCGTCACCACCGAACCTCGCCCCGACGACCAACTCGAGGCCCTCACGCTGGCGGTGTCCGCGGACCTACCGGTACTGCTGTGGGGCGAACCGGGAATCGGTAAGACCGCCGCCCTGACCCAGCTCGCCGAAGCCGTGGACCTACCACTGACCACCGTCATCGCGAGTGTGCACGAGCCGTCGGACTTCTCGGGTCTGCCCGTTCTCGGGGACGACCCGGCGACACAGGGCGTCCCGATGGCCCCGCCCGACTGGGCCGTCCGGCTGGTGGAGGCCGGGCGAGGATTGCTCTTCCTGGACGAACTGTCGACGGCACCGCCCGCCGTGCAGGCGGCCCTGCTGCGTCTCGTGCTGGAAAGGCGAATCGGGGCACTGCAACTCCCACCCGAGGTCCGCATCGTGGCCGCAGCCAACCCGCCGTCTTCGGCAGCGGACGGCTGGGAGCTGAGTCCGCCTCTGGCGAACCGATTCGTGCACCTGCACTGGACCTACGACCACGACGTGGTCGTCCGGGGTCTCGGCGGAACCTGGCCACGTGCGACGCTGCCGCGCCTCGACCCGGCGACGTTCTCCGACGCGGTGACGTTCGCCCGCCGGGCGGTCTGCGAGCTTCTCACTGCCCGCCCCGCCCTCGTCCATCAACTGCCCAGCAGCCAGACCCGCCGCGGCAGTGCCTGGCCATCGCCACGCAGCTGGGACATGACCGTGAGGCTGATCGCCTTCGCGACCGCCACCTCGTCGTCGAAGGACGTCCTGTCTCTGCTGGTCCGGGGGAGTGTCGGCGACGGGCCAGGATTCGAGCTGCTGGCCGCCATCGAGCGAATGGACCTTCCGGACCCCGAGACGCTGCTCGCCGATCCGGCATCCGCCGACCTCCCCGATCGCGGGGATCTGCGCCAGGCAGTCCTCGACGCGGTGGTCGCCGCCGTCCGCCGACGGCCGGAGAAGTCCCGTTGGGACGCGGCGTGGGCACTCCTGGTCACCGCGGTGGAAAGTGGGGCACCCGACCTCGTGGTCGTCCCGGCGACCACCCTTGCCACCCTGCGCCAGGACGACTGGGAGGTGCCCGCGGCAATCGACCGGCTCGCCGGGGTCGTATCTGTCGCTCAGACGGCAGACCACGCCGGCGACCGTGCCGCCGCACAGGCCGGTCGATGACGGCGGCACCTGTGGTCGACGTGGACAAGATCTACGCCGCGCGGTTGTACGCCGCTCGTGCCCGGCCCTATCTCGCGACCGCCTTGTACGCGCTGCACATCGTCGCGTCGTTCCGCGTGCCGACCATCGGTGTGGACCGGCATTGGCGCTGCTACGTCTCACCTGCCTTTCTCGCTCAGCGCCCGGTGGAGGAACTGGCCTCGGTCCTGGTCCACGAGGTGTCCCACCTGCTGCGCGATCACCACGGCCGCAGCGATCGCTACGCTCTTGCACACGGACTGACCTCCCGCGCCGATCGGCTGCGGATGAATCTCGCCGCGGACGCGGAGATCAACGACGATGCGTTCGGTGACGGACTACCCGTACCCGACGATGCCGTTCTGCCGTCGACTTTGCAGCTGCCCGCCGGACAGCTCATGGAGGACTATCTGCAGCAGTTCGGCCTCGGTCCGTGCACCGACAGACTGGCCTGGCTCGAGTGCGGCAGCGGCGCCGACGGACTGAGCCGAGAGTGGGAACTGGGCCCCGACGGGGCGAACGCGCTCAGTGACGAACAACGGGACGCTGTTCGTTTCCGAGTGGCGCACAGCATCATCGGACAACCGGGCAGTGCACCCCGCGGGTGGCGACGGTGGGCGGAGGAGGCTCTGCATCCGCCACAGCCGTGGCGAGCCCTGCTGGGTGCGGCGATCCGCTCGGCCACCTCCGCGTCCGGCGCCGGCGACAACTACACCTATCGTCGCCCGGCGCGCCGCTCCGCCGCCGTGCCCGGTGCGGTGCTACCGAGCCTGCGGCGCACCCCGCCTCGGGTCAGTGTCATCGTCGACACCTCCGGTTCGGTCAGCGACGCCGACCTGGGCAGCGCACTCCTCGAGGTCGCCGCCATCGGGCGGGCCGTGGGCGGGCGTCGCGATCTGGTCACGGTGCTGTCCTGCGACGCGGCGGCGAGGATCGTGCACCCGCTGTGCCAGGCCGAGGACATTCCATTGTTCGGGGGCGGTGGCACGGATCTGCGCGCCGGATTCGACAGGGCGCTGCGCAGTCGACCCCGCCCCGATGTGGTGGTCGTGCTCACCGACGGGCAGACTCCCTGGCCCAGCAGCCGTCCGGGATGCCGAACGGTGGTCGGCCTCTTCCCCCGACAGGTTGCCTACAGCGAATCGAACCCCGACTACGTTCCGGACCTACCGCCGGAGTGGGCGCATGTGGTGCAGATCGGCACGCCTGCGATCTGAATGGCACCGGGATGAGATCATGCTGGACGAGACGTTGGACGTTAGCGGAGCCTCGGAGCTTGCCCAGCGGCGTGGCTTCCGATCGTCGGCGACCCAGCCTTGCGGTACCAATGCGAGCTTCTTCTCGGCCCAGGTCACTCTCTTCACGTGGGGCGGATCAGTCATCTCGACTACTCTGGTGTTGTTCTGCCGGTTCTGGAAGCGGAGGTGATCTGATGTCGAACTTCGGTCATCGCCTGTGGGACGAGAGGGCCTTTCATCCGCCTGAGGCTCAGTGCCCGTCGCCGCAGGCCGTCAGCCAGCTGATCAACAACCTCGGTCTGAGTCGATCCTCGAAGTCGGATCAGAGGAAGGCGATCAAGCGCTGGCTCGAGTCGAATCGTCCGAGTCCACGCTTGAAGAAGTCGCTGGTCCGTGCCGGGTACGAGTCTTTGCTTCCCCAATCTGTCTGACCTTTCCGGCGTCGAACGCGCCCAATCGTTGAGGCGTCCGACAGCCCCTCGTCCTGATCCGGATATCACCTGATCGTCACTGTGTGTGTCCGGGTAAGTTGTTACGGACGTGAACGACCGGATGGAAGAGGGGTGAACCCGGTGCACAGTGACCGGTGGGTCGAGGTCAGCCCTTCCCCGTTCGACCACGAACGCGAAGGCCTCGAACGGATCAAGGAGATCCTTCCCGACGCCCCACCGTTCCGGGCGTGGTCGAACTTCGAGTTCCGCGACAACCGCGGCCGCTGGCACGAAGTGGACCTGCTCGTCCTCGCTCGCGACACCCTGTACCTGATCGAGCTCAAGTACTACAGCGGCACCCTGCGCGGAAACGACCACGTGTGGAGCCGCGGCAACTACCGGTCCGAGGATTCACCGCTGCTGCTCGCCCGCAAGAAGGCGCAGTATTTCTCGTCGCTGCTCAAGGATCGGCTCGTCGAGAAGACCGGTGACAGGACCGCCAAGAAGTGGATCCCGTACGTGCAGGAACTGGTGTTCCTGCACCACCCGGATCTGAAGTGCATGCTGCCCGCCAGCTCCGCGATCAATCTGTACGGCATCGACGGAAACGAACACCGCAGCTATCTGCCCGGCATCAGCGACCGGCTCCTCGCGCCGTCGAAGCACGAACCGGTCTCCGAAGAGAAGTCGCTGCTGATCCGCGATCTGATGGCCGCGATCGGGCTCGCACCCCGCCGCCAACGCGAGGTCGGCTCGTGGGTGATCGACGAACAGCCCCTCGGCGACGGCGACGGCTGGCAGGACTGGCCCGCCTTCCACCACGTCGACATGGAACGAGCGGCACGCATTCGCTTCTACCTGCCCAAACCCGGAGCGACTTCCGCCGAGGAACATGCTCGGGCACGCGGCGTCGAACACGAATACAAGCTGCTGTCCCGTCTCAAGCACGATGGCCTGCAGGTTCCCGTCGACGTCGTCAAGGACAAGGAACTCGGCATCGGCCTGGTGTTCCCGCAATCCAAGGCGGATGTGCGGCTGGATCTGTGGCTCGCCGACCACCACGGCGACATGACGTTGGAGCGGCAACTCGAGCTGCTCACCGAGGTTGCCGAGATCGTCCACTACGCGCATCGCCATCGCGTGGTGCACCGCACCCTCAATCCGCGGGCCATCGTGGTGCGTGAGCGCAAGAGCGGTCCGCAACCGCAGGTCACCGACTGGGACACCGCCGGCGTGCTGCCCGCCAACGCGGAAACCGGCGTGACGCGACTGTCGGCAGGACCGTTGAGTTTGATGGCCGGCAGCCTGAGCGATCAGGCCCGCCTGTTCACGGCGCCCGAGGGCACCAGCCCCACCGATCCCGCCCGCATGGATGTGTTCGGGCTCGGTGCGCTGGCGTTCTACCTGCTCACCGGCGGATCCTCACCCGCGACGGAGCGCGGGGAACTGCTCGACCGGTTGCGCCGCGACGGCGGCCTCGATCTGGCGGTGGAGTTGCCGCAGGTGCCGTCGGTGCTGCGACAGCTCGTTCTCGACGCCACTGATCCCAGCCCCGCAGAACGTATTTCGTCGGTCGCGGGCTTCCTCGACCGGCTCGAGGCGGTGCGCGCGGATCTGTTCCGCGCCGAAGGTGAGACGGACCCGCTCGAAGCGAAGCCCGGCGACGAACTCGGCGACGGCCGTTTCCTCTACAAGCGCCGACTCGGTGCCGGGTCGACGGCTGTCGGCATTCTTGTCGTCGACCGCAAGGCCGGAGACCATGAGCGTGTCCTCAAGGTTGCCCGCGATGACGAGGCCGCCGCCCGTCTACGTGCCGAGGCGCAGGTGCTCGGCAAACTCGACGATCCCCGCATCGTTCAGCTCGCGTCCGAGGAGAACGTCGGTGGCCGTGCGGCTCTCGTCGTGCACTACGCGGGACGCACCACGCTCGCGGAAGAGTTGGCGGCCAAGGGCGGACGGCTCTCGATCGACCTGCTCGAACGGTGGGGGATCGACCTGTTGCAGGCTCTCGTCGCGCTCGAACGCGCAGGGGTGGTGCACCGCGACCTCAAGCCGTCGAATCTCGGTGTGCACGCGTCGTCTTCGCGCGCCGACACGCACTTGCGGTTGTTCGATTTCTCGATGGCGGGGGTCGATCTGCGCAACACCGACGCCGGAACCCCGCCCTATCTGGACCCGTTCCTCGGCACCGGCGGACGCAACCAGTACGACACCGCCGCCGAACGCTACGGCGCCGCGGTCGTCCTGTTCGAGATGGCTACCGGTGGTGCCCCGCAATACGGGCCGGACCCGCAGGCGAATCCCGCCACCGTCGACGCCGACGTCGCGATCGAACCCGTAATGTTCGAAACACCCGTCTCGGCCGGTCTCACCGCGTACTTCACGTCCGCACTCTCACGCGACGTCGCGACCCGCCCCGACACCGCCGAGGAGATGCTCCGCGACTGGCGGCGAGTGTTCACCGACCTCGACGCGGCCCCCGCGAAAGCCGAGAAGGCGGATGTCGCCCGCAAGGTCGACGCCACGACTACCCTCGCCGCCGCAGGGCTCGGTGCCCGCGCGGTGTCGGCGCTCTCGGCCGCGCAGGTCACCACGGTCGGCGAACTCGTGGCCCTCGACTCCACCCGGCTCAATCGACTGGTCGCGAAGGAAGCCAAAGCCACTCGTACCGAGATCCGTGATCGGCACCGCGCGTGGGTCAAGCAAGTGGGCAGGTCCGCCGGTAAACCGCAGGCGCATCAGGGCCTGCTCGGTCTCGACGACGCTGTGGCGCTGCTGGTGTCCGCGGTGGGCACCGGTCGTGCCAGCACCCGACGTAGCGCTGCGGAACTGGTCCTCGGCGCCACCGGAACTCTCGACGCGTTCGCGTCGGGCAACGAACTGGCGTCCGCGCTGAAGAAGACCGGTCCGCGCGGACACCAGCTGCTCAAGGAACTCCAGGCCGACTGGGCGGAGAACCCGGCGACCCTCGAACTGCTCGACGACCTCATCGACCTCGCCGACCAGGTACTGCGCGATTCCGGTGGGGTAGTGGCGATCTCGACCCTCACCGCGGAGATCCGGGCGCGGTTGCCTCAGCCTCCGGCCGGCGCCGCGGATGCGCTCGCGCCGCGCCTCGCGGAACGCGCCGCGGCAGGGTTGCTGCGCGCCGCGTTCGATCGGCTCACCGAACACGAAACCGCCGAAGGGACTCGCCGGTGGGTGCGCCGTCGCCATGGTGGCCGGCTCGCGTTGGTTGCGGTGGACGAACTGCTGCTCGCCGGAGCGGAAGCCGCCGGGCGCCGCGCCGACGACCTCATGGTGGCCACCCCGATGTCCGAGGTGGTCCCGATGGGCACCGCAGCCCGCGAACTGCGCGGTGCGTTCACCCGCGCCTACACCGGCGCAGCCGGGCCGGACACGCAGGTGGTGTTGCCACCCGACGCGCGGCTCGTGCGGCTCGCCGCGGCGATCTCGAAGTTCGCTGCGGTTTCCGGTCGCGGGGAGCTGCACAGCCGCAGCCTCGGCCCGTCGGATGCGTTGCGCATCGCGTTGACAGGTCTCGCGCAGACCGAAGCGTTGTCGCCATCGGAGGTGCGGGCTCGCGTCGCCGCGCGCTTCCCGGAACTCGATCGGCTTCCGGGTCGGCCCGCGCTCGACGCGCACATCAAGCGCGCCGGGCTCGGCCTCACGTGGGACGGCACGGGCTACCGCTACGAGCAGGCCACTCCGCCGAGCGAAACCTCCTTGAACACCCGCACCGCGACCCAGACCGGGCCGGCCGCCGACACGACCACATTCGTTTCCGCCGGTAATGGTGCGGCAGGGCGTAGTTCGCTGGTCGCGCGGTCGTTGCGCGAGAACGGGTTCCTCGTGTTCGGGGTTCCGGTGTATCGGCCGGGCGACCACCAGACGGTGGCGCGCGAACTCGTCGAGGCGCACGACGGTGAGATTGTGGATGTCACAGGCGACATCATCGACGCGATGCGGGCGTTCTCGTCCGAGCGCGGTGTGTCGTGGGATCTGGTGCGGAGCGCCGACGCTGCCGTCCCGGGAAGTCCGAATGCGCGAGGTCTGCGCGCGGTGCTCGACCATGTGATGCCGGGTGTCTGTGCCGGCCTCGAGGGCCGGGTGTTCGGTGACGCAGCGCGGCCGAGACCGCTGGTTCTGACCGAGGTGTCGCCGCTGGCCCGCTACGGCTACCTCGACGTGCTGGCGCGGTTGGCGGATCTGTCGGCGCCGCGCCGACGCCCGGTGTGGCTGGTGTTGCCGCAGATGCGCGGTCAACGCGGCGCGTTGGTGGATGGTCAGCCGATCCAGTTGGGTTCGCCCGGCGGACAGTTCGTTGTGTACCCAGTCGTGAAGGCTGCGGCTTCTGAGAGCGAGAAGGTGTGATGGCGGACTTTTCCGCGACCGAGTTGGTCAAGGCGCTGCGTAAGCAGGTCATCGTCCTCGAGGATGATCTGCGGGCGCGCGTCGACGGCGCGGATGTCGATACTCGCCAGCCGGGCGTGGAGCAGCGGTGGCGCGCCGAGTACACGGCGGCCTTGCAGGCGCAGCGGACGGCGGCGTCGTGGCAGGCGTGGCGCGACGAACGGGTGACGCAGGCCGCGGTCGCGTGGGTGCTGCTGACGGTGTTCGCCCGGTACTGCGAAGACCACGCGCTGGTGTCGAAGGCGTGGATCGGTGGCCCGAACGCCGATGCCCGCCAGCAGGCGCTCGACGCGCGGCGTGCGTATTTCACGGAGTTTCCGGAGCGCACCGACCGCGAGTGGCTCGAGACGATCGTCGAGCATTTCGGCACGATGGAAGCCACCCGCGGGTTGGTGGATATCTACTCGCCGATGCATCAGGTTGCGCCCTCGGGCGACGCGGCCCGGGGACTTCTCGAATTCTGGTGGGAAAAAGACGTTTCCGGCGAGCCCCTGTGGAGCTTCGTCGGGGTTGACACCCGGTTCTTGGGTGACGTCTATCAGGATCTGTCGGAGTTCGCGAAGAAGACCTATGCGCTGCTTCAGACTCCGGAGTTCGTGGAGGAGTTCATCCGGTCAAGCCCCAGAAGGTGGTGTAGGACGGTGATCTCTTCTCCTGTCCTGACTATGCAGCAGGAATCGCGGCAGCAGGTCCCGTAACCACCTCC
>NZ_JBHWWZ010000065.1:0-25295 GCF_042730275.1 Rhodococcus sp. NPDC060086 | reverse complement strand
CCGGAATCCGGTGCGCGGCCCCTCGCCGTCAGCTCAACGCTGCGGCACGGTCCGCGTGGTGATCGGATTGGGAAGCGCCGTTGCTCCCTCGAGGTACTGATCGACCGCGGCGGCACACGAGCGTCCTTCGGCGATGGCCCACACGATCAGAGACTGACCGCGGCCCATATCGCCTGCGACGAACACACCGTCGACGTTGGTGTTCCAGTCCGACTCGCGGGCGACGTTGCCACGCTGGTCGAACTCCACACCCAGATCGGTGAGCAGGCCGGGCTTCTCGGCGCCGGTGAAGCCCATCGCGAGCAGCACCAGATCTGCCTCGAGCTCGAAGTCGCTGCCCTCGACCTTCTCGAACTTGCCGTCCACCATCTGCACTTCGTATGCCTTCAGTGCGGTGACCTTGCCGTCCTTGCCCACGAACTCTTCGGTGTTGACCGAGAAGACCCGCTCGCCGCCTTCCTCGTGCGCAGACGACACCCGGAACATGAGCGGGTAGGTCGGCCACGGGGTGGACTCGGCGCGCTCCTCCGGCGGGCGGGGCATGATCTCGAACTGGTGGACGCTCTCGGCGCCCTGACGGTGCGAAGTGCCCAGGCAGTCGGCGCCGGTATCGCCGCCACCGATGATGATGACCTTCTTGCCCGTTGCCGTGATGGTGGGCGCGGGCAGGTCGCCGAGCTGAACCCTGTTCGCGATGGGCAGGAACTCCATCGCCTGGTGGATGCCGTCGAGTTCGCGTCCCGGAATGGGCAGGTCGCGTGCCACGGTGGCACCGCCGGCGAGGACGACCGCGTCGAACTGCTCACGCAGCTGGTCGGCGGTGATGTCGACGCCGACGTTCACGCCGGTACGGAAGACGGTGCCCTCGGCTTCCATCTGTGCGAGACGGCGGTCGATGAAGCGCTTCTCCATTTTGAACTCGGGGATGCCGTAGCGGAGCAGACCACCGATGCGGTCGGCACGCTCGAACACCGTGACGTTGTGGCCGGCGCGGGTGAGCTGCTGTGCTGCAGCGAGTCCCGCGGGGCCGGAGCCCACGACCGCGACCTTGCGCCCGGTGAGCTTCGACGGCGGGATCGGGGTGACCTTGCCCTCGTCGAATGCTTTCTCGACGAGCTCGACCTCGACCTGCTTGATGGTGACGGGGTCCTGGTTGATGCCCAGCACGCACGACGCCTCGCACGGAGCGGGGCACAGCCGGCCAGTGAACTCCGGGAAGTTGTTCGTAGCGTGGAGCCGCTCGATGCCGTCGTCCCACTTGCCCTTGTAGGCAAGGTCGTTCCACTCGGGAATCAGGTTTCCGAGTGGGCAACCGTTGTGGCAGAAGGGGATACCGCAGTCCATGCAGCGGCTCGCCTGGATCTGGACGGTCTCGAGCGGGAACGGCTCGTAGACCTCCTTCCAGTCGAGCAGTCGCAGCGGAACCGGACGACGAACCGGTGTCTCGCGAGAACCGTGCTTCAGGAAGCCGTTCGGATCAGCCACGAGCCGCCTCCATGATCGCTTCGTCCACGTTCGCACCACGAATGGTGGCGTCCTTGATAGCCATGAGAACCTTCTTGTAATCGCGAGGCATGACCTTCGCGAAGTGACCGACCTGTTGTGACCAGTCGGCCAGGATGCGGGCTGCAACCTCGGAGCCCGTTTCGTCACGATGTCGTTCGACTGCACCCTTGAGCCAGACGAAGTCCTCGCCTTCGAGGTCTTCGAGATCGACCAGCTCGGTGTTCAGGTTGTCTTCGAATTCCTTGTCCGGGTTGTACACGAACGCGACACCACCCGACATACCTGCGCCGAAGTTACGGCCGGTCGCGCCCAGAATCACGACCTTGCCACCGGTCATGTACTCGCAGCCGTGGTCGCCGACGCCTTCGACGACGGCCGTGGCCCCCGAGTTCCGCACCGCGAAACGCTCACCGGCGACACCGCGGATGAGTGCTTCACCACCGGTCGCGCCGAACAGGATGACGTTGCCGGCGACGATATTGTCCTCGGCGACGAATCCGGACGCCACGTTCTCCGGGGGACGCACCACGATACGACCACCCGACAGACCCTTACCGACGAAGTCGTTGGCGTCGCCGAACAGCTTCAGCGTGATGCCCTTGGGGACGTACGCACCGAAACTGTTTCCCGCCGAACCGGTCAGGGTGATATCGATCGTGTTGTCCGGCAGACCATCCGCACCGTAGAGCTTGGTGAGCTCGTGACCGAGCATCGTGCCCACCGTGCGGTTGACGTTGGTGATGGTCGTGGCGATCGACACCGGGGTACCCGACTCCAGAGCGGCCTGCGCCTTGACGATCAGTTCGTTGTCGAGCGCCTTGTCGAGCGCGTGGTACTGCTCCTTGGTGCAGTACATGTCCTGATCGGTGAAGATCGGCGACGTCACCTTCTCGAGCAGCGGCGACAGATCGAGCTTCGACGCACGGTAGTGGTCGACGGCCTTGACGGTGTCGAGGCACTCGACCTGACCGATCGCCTCGTCGAGACTGCGGAATCCGAGCTCGGCAAGGTACTCGCGCACCTCCTCGGCGATGTACAACATGAAGTTCTCGACGAACTCCGGCTTGCCCGTGAACCGCTTGCGCAGCACCGGGTTCTGCGTCGCGACACCCACCGGGCACGTGTCGAGGTGGCATACGCGCATCATGATGCAGCCCGACACGACCAGCGGCGCGGTCGCGAAACCGAACTCCTCGCCGCCGAGCAGTGCCGCGATGATCACGTCGCGACCCGTCTTCATCTGGCCGTCGACCTGCACGACGATGCGGTCGCGCAGACCGTTGAGCATCAGAGTCTGCTGGGTCTCGGCGAGGCCGATCTCCCACGGTGCCCCGGCGTGCTTGAGCGACGTCAGCGGCGACGCACCCGTACCGCCGTCGTGGCCCGAGATGAGCACGACGTCGGCGTGCGCCTTCGAGACACCGGCCGCGACCGTACCCACACCGAGCTCGGAGACGAGCTTGACGTGGATGCGGGCCTGCGGATTCGCATTCTTCAGATCGTGGATCAGCTGCGCGAGATCCTCGATCGAGTAGATGTCGTGGTGCGGCGGCGGCGAGATGAGACCGACGCCCGGCGTCGAGCCACGCACCTCCGCGACCCACGGGTACACCTTGTGCGGCGGCAGCTGGCCACCCTCACCGGGCTTGGCGCCCTGCGCCATCTTGATCTGGATGTCGGTGCAGTTCGTCAGGTAGTGCGACGACACACCGAAGCGGCCGGACGCGACCTGCTTGATTGCCGAGCGACGGAAGTCGCCGTTCTCGTCGGGAGTGAAGCGCGACGGATGTTCGCCGCCCTCACCGGAGTTGGAGCGCCCACCGAGCCTGTTCATGGCGATCGCGAGGGTCTCGTGGGCCTCCGCCGAGATCGAGCCGTAGCTCATCGCGCCGGTGGAGAAACGCTTCACGATCTCGGTTGCCGGCTCGACCTCCTCGATCGGGACCGAGGGACGCAGACCCGTCTTGAACTCGAAGAGTCCACGCAACGACGCGAGCCGCTCCGACTGGTCGTCGACCAGCTTCGTGTACTCCTTGAAGATGCTGTACTGGCCTGTGCGGGTGGCGTGCTGGAGCTTGAACACCGTGTCCGGATTGAACAGGTGGTATTCGCCCTCGCGGCGCCACTGGTACTCGCCGCCCACCTCGAGCTCGCGGTGCGCATGCTCGGACGGGCGATCGAGGAACGCCATCGCGTGCCGCGTTGCGACGTCGGCCGCGATCTCCTCGAGACCGATGCCACCGAGCTGGCTCTGCAATCCGGTGAAGTACTCGTCGACGAGCTCCTGCGACAGGCCGATCACCTGGAACAGCTGCGCGCCGGTGTAGGACGCGAGCGTCGAGATGCCCATCTTGGACATCACCTTGAGCACGCCCTTCGACGCCCCCTTGATGTAGTTGGCGATGGCCTTCTCGAGGGTCATGCCGTCGGGGAGGTCGCCGTTCTGCAGCAGCTCGTCGATGCTCTCGAACGCCATGTACGGATTCACCACGGCCGCACCGAAACCGCACAGGGCGGCGATGTGGTGTACCTCGCGTGCGTCGCCGGCCTCCACGAGAAGACCCACCTGGGTGCGGGTCTTCTCACGCACGAGGTGGTGGTGCACTGCGGAGGTCAGGAGCAGCGACGGGATCGGCGCGAGCTTCTCGTCGGACTCGCGGTCGGACAACACGATCAGACGCGCGCCCTTGTCGATCGCCTGCGACACCTGCTCACGAATGCTCTCGAGTGCGGTGTGCAGACCCCGCGCGCCCTCCGCGACCGGGTAGAGACCGCGCACGATGACGCTGCTGAATCCCGGGTACTGCTTCTTGTCGTTGACGTGGATGAGCTTCTGCAGGTCGTCGTTGTCGATGACCGGTGCGGAGAGCAGGATCTGGCGGCACGACTCCGCGGTGGGTCGCAGCACGTCGCCCTCGGGGCCGAGCATGCCACCGAGGCTCGTGACGATCTCCTCGCGGATTGCGTCGAGCGGCGGGTTGGTGACCTGAGCGAACAGCTGGGAGAAGTAGTCGAACAACATCCGCGGACGGGACGAGAGCACCGCGATGGGTGTGTCGGTGCCCATCGAACCGAGCGCCTCACCGCCGGTCGCTGCCATCGGCTTGATCAGCAGATCCACTTCTTCGCGGGTGTACCCGAACACCTGCTGGCGCAGCACGACCCGCTCGTGCGACATGTAGGTGTAGCGGGACGGCGGAAGATCCTCGAGACGGGAGACACCCTTCTCGACCCATTCCTCGTACGGGTTCTCGGCGGCGAGCTCCGACTTGATCTCCTCGTCCTCGACGATCCGCCCTTTTGCGGTGTCGACGAGGAACATACGACCCGGCTGGAGGCGTCGCTTGCTGATGATCTTCTCGGCCGGGATGTCGAGCACGCCGACCTCGGAGGCCATGACGACGAGACCGTCGTCGGTGACCCACGCGCGCGACGGGCGCAGGCCGTTGCGGTCGAGCACCGCACCGATGACGGTGCCGTCGGTGAAGCACACCGATGCCGGGCCGTCCCACGGCTCCATGAGCGCCGAATGGTACTCGTAGAACGCGCGACGGGCGGGGTCCATCGACTCGTTCCGCTCCCACGCCTCGGGGATCATCATGAGCACGGCGTGCGGAAGACTGCGGCCACCGAGGTGCAGCAGCTCGAGCACCTCGTCGAAACGAGCAGTGTCGGATGCGTCCGGGGTGACGACGGGGAAGATCTTCTCGAGCTTGCCGCGGCCACCGAAGACGTCGGTGTCGATGAGTGCCTCGCGGGCACGCATCCAGTTCGAGTTACCGATGACGGTGTTGATCTCACCGTTGTGCGCGACACGGCGGAACGGGTGCGCGAGCGGCCACGACGGGAACGTGTTGGTGGAGAAGCGCGAGTGCACGAGGCCGAGCGCCGACTCGACGCGCTCGTCCTGCAGGTCGCGGAAGAAGCCCTTGAGCTGCGGCGTCGTGAGCATCCCCTTGTAGACGAACGTCGTCGCCGACAGGCTCGGGAAGTACACCGTCTCGCTGCCCGGGCCGTCCTGGCCGGCGCCGCTGTTGCCGAGTTCATGCTCGGTGCGCTTGCGCACCACGTATGCGCGGCGCTCGAGGTCCAGGCCGGTGAGGGCCCGCGCGCCCGACGCGATGAAGATCTGGCGGAATGTCGGCATGGCGTCCTTGGCCATCGAACCGAGGTCGGAGGTGTCGATCGGCACCTCGCGCCAGCCGAGGACCTCGAGGCCCTCTTCCTCGACGATCCGGTTCACTGCCGCCTGCGCGTCGGCGGCGGCGTCCTCGCCCTTCGGCAGGAACGCCATGCCGGTGGCATAGGCGCCGGCGACAGGCAGGTCGAAGTCGACGACCGCGCGGAAGTACGCGTCGGGAACCTGGATGAGAATGCCTGCGCCGTCGCCGGTGTTCTGTTCTGCACCTGCAGCACCGCGGTGTTCGAGATTGACCAGCGCGGTGATCGCCTTCTCGACGATGTCGCGGCTGCGGCGGCCGTGCATGTCCACGACAAACGCGACGCCACAGGAGTCGTGCTCGTTTGCCGGGTGGTAGAGCCCTCGAGGCCCGGGAAGATGAGTCATACCTAGCCTTCGTTGCGGTGATGGCAACTGACGACCAGCAACACTGATGGCCATCTACTGCTGTAGATGGGTATCGACCCGGGTGTGCCGATACCTTGTCTTCGTCAGTATCCGCCCATCCGCGACGGTGCGGGTGCCTTTTTCGGCAGCGCCGGGATCGAACCTGACGATCGGTGGGACATCGTGGGCCCACCGCCTCGCAACGAACGATATGCCAGCCCACCGGGGGTTACGCAAGCAAGGCTGCCCTACTTTCCACCTGAACTGCGGAAATATGCCGGTAACAACGCTGTAGCGGTGCTGTCACCGCGCCTGTGTCGAACGCAGGACGGCCTCGAGGAGACGGCGGATCCCCTCGCGGGGGTCCGGGTCGCCTCCTGACGTCAGCCGATGCAGGATCACCCCGTCGAGATAGTCGACGAGAAGCCGCGCACCGGCGTCGGATTCACCTGGGCCGTCCGCTCCGAGATCTGCCAGCATCGCCGCGCCCCACGCCCTCAGCTCGCTGCGTCTGATCTCTACCGCGGCGCGAAGTTCCGGCACGGCCATGGCCTCGACGAACATCGCGAAGCGCGCCCGGGTCCGCACCGCGTCGCTGTCGGTCGCGAACAGCACGTATCCGCACAGCAGATCCTCGAGCTCACGTTCGTCGCGCGGTGCTGCCGATGCGGCGCCAGCAAGCGCAGCCACGTCGACCCGGTCGCGTTCGAGCAGACGGTCGAGAACTCCTTCGATCAGGGCCTGCCGGGTGCGGAAGTAATTCGACGTCGACCCCGCAGGTACGCCTGCGATCGAGTCGACGCGCCGGTGTGTGAGTGCGCGCAGGCCTTCTGT
The DNA here is from genome assembly GCF_042730275.1 of Rhodococcus sp. NPDC060086. Classification (NCBI taxonomy): domain Bacteria; kingdom Bacillati; phylum Actinomycetota; class Actinomycetes; order Mycobacteriales; family Nocardiaceae; genus Rhodococcus; species Rhodococcus sp. NPDC060086. The sequence goes on along the minus strand of NZ_JBHWWZ010000065.1, from coordinate 18,388 downwards.
TCCGAGCAGTTCGATCGCGGCGTCGAGCACGGTAGTGCGTTTGTCGGTCACGGCATGATCCTACGACCCATACTACGGATGTAGTGACAGCACACTACATCCGTAGTATCTTGCAGGAATGGCCACCGAATACGCAGGGAAAGCCGCGGTGCTCGGCGGAGGAATCGGCGGTCTCACCACCGCGAACGCCCTCGCCACCCGCGGCTGGCACGTCGACGTCTTCGAACGGGCCGCAGCGCCGCCCACCACCGGCACCGCACTGGGACTGTGGCCCGAAGCCGTCGAGGCGCTCGAACTCGCCGGCCTGGGCGGACAGGCGCAGCGCCTCGGCGTTCTGCAGAAATCCGGTGCACTCATGAGATGGGACGGAAAGGTGCTCGGACGCTTCAGCGACATCCGTACGCCCGCGATCCTGCTGTCACGTCCCGTCCTGCTCGGGATCCTCATAGGGGGACTCCCGGCCGGCACCGTCCGGTTCGGGAGTGCCGCCCCTGAACTCGCCGACCTCACGAGCTACGACGTCACCATCGGCGCCGACGGCATCGGCAGCACAGTTCGAGACCAGATTTTCGGCCCCTCGTATCGCCCTGTGCACTCCGGATATGCAGCATGGCGCGGCTGGGTTCCCGGAGCCACCACCGCGATGAGCGAGACCTGGGGTCCGGGCGCACTCTTCGGGATCACCCCGCGCGACGGCGATCTCACCAACTGGTTCGCCGCCGTCCGCACGCCCGCGGGTGGAGCAGGCACGGTCGACGAACTCCGCGCACGCTTCGGGAACTGGCACCGCGGCGTGCGCGACGTCCTCGATCGCCTCGACCCCGCAACGGTCCTCCACCATGACCTGTACGAGTCACCGGCTCTGCCGTCGTACGTACGCGGCAACACCGCACTGATCGGCGACGCAGCGCACGCGATGACACCCAATCTCGGCAGGGGCGCGTGCGAAGCGATGGTCGACGGCGCAACCCTCGCCACGTTGCTGACCGAGCATCCGGTGAGCGAGGCCCTTCGCCTCTACGACCGCGCCCGACGTCGTCGCACACAGCGGCTGGTTCGAGCGTCGCGGATGGTCGCGCGGGTGGCGACGGCAACCCGGCTCACCGGCGGGCGCAACGCCGTAGTCGGGGCCGCCGTCAGATTCGCCTGACATCCGATGGAACCGATCGGACATCTGCTGCGTCCAATCCTGATGAGACTGTTTCAAGATCAGGAGCTGGTTGCGGATGACGTGGTTGCAAGTCGACATCGACGCGCTGAGAGCCCTGGCGTCAGCATTGACGTCGGAGGCCGAACTCATCGGCGAGCTGAAACCGGGGGCACCGCTCGCTGCGGCGGCCCCAGCGATGGCGTCGTCAGCGGTCGGTGGCGCTCTCACGCGCGCCGAAGCTCCACTGCACACCGCCTACCACGCCATGTCCATCTGCCTGCACCGCATGGCCGAAGCAACATCCGCCGGCGCGATGAACTACGAGACCGCAGAGGAAGAATTCCGGCGGCAGGTCGAGGCAGTGGGAAACAGCTTCGAGAGCGCGGGGATCTCTGAAAACACGGTGTCGTAGATGTCGACGCTCTCGCAGATCCGAGCACTCGACCCCGCGGCGCTTGCATCCTCAGCCGACGGCGTCGAAGCCACCAACAGCGCGTTCGGCAAGGCAACCGACCAGGTCGACCGACACGTCGACCACACGTTCAGCACATGGCAGGGCGATGCTGCCGCCGCCGCAGCGGCGCGCGCGTGGAGCGATCGAGTCGTCGGCCGTGGAATCGCCAACGCAGTCGCCGAACAGATCGAAGCACTTCGTGCCGCATCGGCCGCACTGGTCCCCGCGCGGGACACCGTGGTCCGCATCGCCGACAACGCCATCGGCGCCGGATTCACCGTCCACGACGACGGCAGTGTCCTCCCACCCCGATGCGACACGGGAGACTCCCGCGCCGACGTCGTCGCACAGGCGTGCCTCGACGACGAGGCCGCCACATTCGAGGTGCAGTTGAAGTCTGCGCTGAGCACCTTCGAGCAGCTCGACAGCAGCACAGCCGACACGATCGACCAGATCACCATCCGGCTGTCGACATTCGGAGGAGACTTCCGAACCCAGGGCCTGTGGACAACGGGCGGACCGGACGGCGACGCGGACGCCGCACTCATCTCGTCCGGCCGCGCCCGCGACTCCGACCTCGAACGCATCGGACGGGCCCTGTCCGCCGACAGCGGCGCCAGCATCGAATACCTCGACGCCTTCTACAACGGACTCGGACAGGATGAACTGACAGAACTGTTCGCGACCTTCAAGGAATGGGAGGCCGACGGCGATCCGAATGCGGCAGGTTGGGCCGACGCAGTGGGCAACGGTCTGCTCACGTTGTCGAACCCCGACTACGGCGGCAGCTGGGAGCAGGTGCCGCAGGACATCCGCGACACCATCCACTACGGATACGAACCCGGGCCTCGCGAACCCGGTTCAGGAAACCGATTCGACCGTCTCGATGCGCTCGGGGCCGTTCTCGGCGAAGCGAATCCCGAGTATCGACCCGGCACCGAAATGGGGATCGAGCTGAATCGGGTCGCGGGATACATGGCGGGCGTGCCCACCTATGCCGACCCACACGTGGTCCCCACCCCGGATCCGTCGTACTACGACGAGACCGCGCGGACATTCCTCGACATCGGCACGCGCAACCCCGATGCGTCGTACCACCTGTTGACAGGCACCGATGTCGGCGGCGCTCCATCAGGGTTCAACCGCGACGAGGTGATCGTGCCCCTGCTCACCCGCGAGTGGGAGGACGACGGCGCTACCCTGGCCGGTCTCACCGACTGGATCGCCGCAGACGCGGTGCCGTCGGATTCGTCCGACCCCGCTGAAGTTGCACGCGCAGAGCGAGCCGGCCAGGCAGCATTCGGTCTGGCCGAAGTCTTGTCGTCACCCGAATCTGCCTGGGACGGCGGCAACAACTTCGACCGCCTCCTTCACATGCCAGAGCCCGATGGGCAGCTCTCCGACCGGACCCTCGGAGAGGTCAACCCGATTGCGGTCCAGTCATTCTCGGAAGCGCTCGCACCATACGCATCCGACATGGTCGGGGCAGACGAGGATGCCACACCCACTCACGGTTTCGGCGACCTCGGCCCTGTCCCCGCGACCCGCGTGTTCACTCTCCTCGACACCGACCCCGCGGCCGGGGCGCTCATCAACGGCGCAGCGCTCGCGCAGGCCACCGACTTCGATCGTCGGTTTGCGCTGGATCAACTGGGCGGTCAGGGGAATTACACCTACGGAACGTATTCGGGGCGGTTGCAGAGTCTCGTCGAGGTGAGTTTGAGCAGTGCGTACGAGAATGAGAGAGCAATCGAGCAGGCCTCGATCGACAACAGGAACCAGTACCGCTCGGATGCGTACGCGGTGGCGCAGACTCTTGTCGCCGGTGCCGTGACAGCACTTCCCGGCGGTATGGTCACCGGACCGATCGTCTACTCGACCGGGGTTCTCTTGGATTCCGAAATCATCAACGCTGAAGGACAATACGTGGGCCGGCCATCGGGAATAGACGGCTTGGACACATCGATGTATCTGACGGAATCAAGTGCGCAGAGCACGCATCGCTACAACATGCTCAGCGCTTTGGTCGACTCTGGCCATGTAGAAATAGCAGATCTGCCAGAGCACTTGATCGATGAGGGCAACTTCAAAGGACGCAACGAAATCATGGAATCTATTTTGATAAGCCAGCTTCCAGAAATCATCGCCAATTCAGGAATCGATGGCAGCACGCTGGGTTACTACCTGGGCGTAGCTGATGCCGGTGAAGGCGACCTCCGCAATATCATCTACTCAGACCAAAGAGATGGTGAATCCGGCTTCCGTGAAGTACTTCTCAATGACATGGTCCCTGGAGGCGGTGAGCGATGGGACTACGCGCGATGAACCTCAGCACCAGGAAGATCCTTCAGTTCATTTCCGGAGTGATGACGATCCTGATGCTCGCGTCCTGTTCACAAGACTCCCCGTCAGGTTCTGTTGACACGACCGTGGAACAGTCGCAGTACCAACCTCCAGCACAGGTTCGCAATGCAACCTACCTCTGGTCCGCCGAACCCGGAATCGACTTGCTCGACGATCGTGGACGTCTGATCCGCGCCGCGTACGAAGCAATGATCATCTCTTCCTACGGGGGCCTCCACGTCACCTACCCCGGCTTCGTAGACGCACTCGATCTCGAGTTCGCCCTGGGAATCGGAACCCGTTCCGACCAGTCACTCGCGGGCACGGCCCGCGCCCACATCCTCCAAATCACCGAAACAAATACAGGATTCAAGGCTACTGTCTGCTCGCAGCTTTCAAAATTCGCTATTCGATGGCCCGACGGGGGCTACCGCATCTCCAATTTTTCAGGGATGGAAGAGTACGTCGAATTCAACCACGTCGTCTACGATGCCCACAACCCACGGCTCGACCCACGAAGAGTCCTCGGGCACCGCTGGCCTACAACACAAACGGCCGTACCTGGGACGAATGATGGCGAACCTTATGACGGACCTCAATGGTCCGCCCCCACCGAGGACCTCTTCTCTGATTCCGGCTTCACGATCACCTTCGGCGCCGACCTCGGCGAGACAATGCACCGCTGCGAAGACTGGGGACGCGGCATCGAACCCGACGTCCCCGCCGAAGGCTCCGAAACCATCCGCTCCCCCATCCCACCCAAGACCCTGCCGGCCTATCCCGGCTGGTGAGACAAAGGAGAACGTCGTGACTCGAACCGAAGAGTTCTCGTCGAAGGTCCGCAGGATCCAGGACGAGATCGACATGATCAGGGGCAATGGAACGTCGCACGGGATTGTGATGACCGTGTCACCCACCGGACGGATCGTGGGACTCGAGATCCCTCCCCACGCGTACGACCTGTCGCCCCGCGTCCTCGCCGACCGCATCGCAGACGCGCACGCGTCTGCCTATTCGGACGCGAACGAGAGAGCGCGGAATGTCAGGGCGGAGCTCGCGGAGGACCCGAGGGTGCGTCGCATCATGGCCGAAACGCGACCCGTCGTCACTCCGGCGACACGTGCGTCACCTTCTTGAAGCCACTCGCGGTGGCTCGGTCCACACCGGCCTTCACGATTCCGAAGATCAATCCCTGCACTGCCGCAGCGACGAGCACATCGCGGGTGCGCTGCGACAGATCCTGCGGTTCGGGCTTCCTGTCGCTCGTACCGATCCGCTTCCACACCTGGTTGAACACCGCACCTGCGAGTAGGCCTCCGCCGACGCTCGCGGCAAGAGCAAGTGGCTTGTAGAAGATCACGCGTGCATCGGCCATCTGTCGGCTCCTCCTTCGTTGCGGCGCCGGCAGGCACCGCGATCATTCGTTCGAACTACCCGCACACCTGGCTTCGCAAACAGCCCGCTGATCGCGGGAGTTTCCGCTGACGACCCTCGGGGTATCCCTGACCGGGCCTCAGTACCGGGGCAAGCGCAGCACGTAGGGGACGACGTGGGAGTGGGAGCAACATGAAGACAGACGAATTCGGTCGCGGAGCACGAAGAGCGGCACGCAGCGAGGGGTTCGAACGCGGCGCCCGATTCGGTCATGTCGTCAGCGGCGTGCTTCACCTGCTGATCGGGATGCTGGCCATCGCGGTCGCCTTCGGTTCGACGGAGAACATCGATCAGTCGGGCGCGTTGGCCACACTGGCCGAAAGGCCCGGCGGTCGTATCGCACTGTGGGTGCTGGCAGTCGGATTTGTGGCGATGGCGCTGTGGCGTGTGGTCGAGGCATTGTGGGGTGGGCAGAGCGCACACGCCCGGTCGAACTCGCCGTTGGACCGCGTCAAGGCTCTGGGAATCGCCGCCGTATACATCGGATTGTCCTACTCGACAATCGGTTTCGCCGTCGGCGCCGGGCGGTCCAGCGGCGAGCAGAACTCTGCGCTCAGTGCACGGCTGATGCAATCACTGCCTGGCAAGGCGCTGCTGATCGTCGCCGCCGTCGTCCTCTTGTCGGTCGGGGCTTATCACGTATACAAGGGCGTCACACGGGGATTCCTCGACGATCTGCGCGCCTATGAGCGGACCGGGGCACGCAGGTGGATCGAACCACTCGCCGTGGTGGGATACGTCGCGAAAGGGCTCACGATCGTCGGAGTGGGAGCGCTGGTGGTTATCGCAACGGTACGGAGCAACCCCGAGCAGGCGACCGGACTTGATGGAGCGCTCAAGACCCTGGGGGCGCAACCATTCGGAGCGATACTGCTCATCTGCGCCGGGACCGGCGTGGCACTCTACGGCCTGTACTGCTTTGTGATGGCCCGGTACGCGAAGATGTAGTGCATCACCCACGTCGCGGACGGGGCAGCCTCCTGCGCGGCGGACGCTTTCCGGGTAGGAGCTGACGCTGCTTGCCGCGAGGGTCGACGGCCAGCAGAACCATCACGGCGCCCAGCGCGACATGCAGCCAATTGCCGGCGTTGTTCACCGGAAGGAAATTCGCGGCACTGTGGTGGTCGATGAGCATGCCGTACGCCGCCAGCCCCAGGTAGAAGCACCCTCCGGCGAGGAGATACACACGAGACCAGACCAGTCGATGCGCCGCCACCACGCCTACGGCACCGAAAGCGAGGTGCACTGCGTTGTGCACGGCCGACACCTGGAAGAGACCCAGCAGATGCGCGTGCGAGTCGGAACCCATCTGCACGATCGTGCTGTAGTTCGAGGTCAGGCCCGGCACGAACCCGAGGACGCCGATGATCAGAAAGAGGAACGCGACGACAAGGGCGTAGCCCTGTGCGCGGCATCGAGCCGCATAGGTCGGATCATCCGTACTCATTGGTACCTCGACAGTCGATGCACTCGAACCGGTTCAGGAACGGATAAATACCCAGCTCGACGTGTTGCCAAACCGGGCAGCGCTCGCCCGAGGTGCGGGAGCAAAGACCTCCCGTAAATAACAACTGGCCGCAGCGACATCGTCAGCTGCGGCCAGAGGTAACGAAAGGTTAACGTGAGGGGTTCGGAACTTGAAACCCTTTGCACCGGTGAAGTCGGTCACACGGTGCCGCGCTCCCATACTCGGTGAGCGCCCAGGAGCTCCACGACCTGGGAGACCAGCGTCTGCGGGTCAGCTGCCGTCGCGACACCGGGTGCCGTTGTGTCCGTCAGCACAGCGGTGCCGCTGCCCCAGGCGCCGAGTGCCTTCTGGTGCCGGAACATCTCGTCGACCAGAACCTCGACACGCGGATCTGCCGGTGACGCGGCAAAGAGCACGGCGTCGAACTCCACCGACCGTGCAGTCAGGAAGGTCCGCGACACAGGCACCGCGCCGCCGCCCAGCGTCCCGCCGTGCGGCGCGATGACGAGCGGGACCACATCGGCAGCGTCGAGCGCGTGGACCGCCGCCTGCAGCTCGCCGATATCGGTGGCGTCGTCGGCGACGATACCGACGACCCGCCCGTCGACGGGCCATGTCGAGCCGACCTGCGACAGTGCCGGACTCGGCGTCGGATTGCCGAGCGGCACAGTGGGCTCGGGAGCCGGAAGACCCAATCCGGCCGCCACCGTGGCACACAGATCGGGATCGATGTTCGCAAGCTCCTGCAGGCCACGTTCCTTGATCGCCTGCTCGTAGCACTTCCCGAGCTCGAAGGTGTATGCGCCGGCGACGTGCTGCTTCTCGACCTCGGACAGGCTCACATAGAACAATCGCACCTGCGAGAAGTGATCATCGAACGATCGTGCTGCCGCACGTTCCTTCCGGGCGGCGGGAAGCTCGTGAGGAAAGTCGATGAACGCACCGTCTTCGAGCTCCGCCGTGAACGGGCAGCCGGCATCGAGAGAGTTCGGCCGATACGGCGCGACCCCGGTGTGCACGGCGTGCTGGTGGAAGCCGTCGCGGAACATGTCGTTTACGGGGGCGTGGGTGCGGTTGATGGGGATCTGCGCGAAATTCGGCCCGCCGAGCCGGGTGATCTGTGTGTCGAGGTAGGAGAACAGGCGGCCCTGCAGCAACGGGTCGTCGGTCACGTCGATACCGGAAACCAGGTGTCCGGGGTGGAACGCGACCTGCTCGGTCTCGGCGAAGAAGTTGCTGGGATTCGCGTTGAGCACCATGGTGCCGATGACCTGTACCGGCGCGAGTTCCTCGGGAACGATCTTGGTGGGGTCGAGCAGATCGATGCCCTCGAACATCTGCTCGGGAGTGTCCGGGAACACCTGCACACCGAGATCCCACTCCGGGTACGCACCGGCTTCGATGGCATCGGCGAGGTCGCGCCGATGGAAGTCGGGGTCGAAGCCGTTGATCAACTGCGCTTCCTCCCACACCACGGAGTGCACCCCGAGACGGGGCTTCCAGTGGAACTTGACCAGCGACGTCTCTCCGGCCTCGTTGATCAAACGGAACGTGTGGACTCCGAAGCCTTCCATCATGCGGAACGACCGCGGGATACCCCGGTCGGACATGTTCCACATCGTGTGCGCGGCCGCTTCGGTGTGCAGGGTGACGAAATCCCAGAATGTGTCGTGGGCGCTCTGGGCCTGAGGGATCTCCCGATCGGGGTGAGGCTTACCCGCGTGGATGACGTCGGGGAACTTGATGGCGTCCTGGATGAAGAACACGGGGATGTTGTTCCCCACAAGGTCGAAAACACCTTCGTCGGTGTAGAACTTGGTCGCGAAACCTCGAGTGTCGCGCACTGCGTCGGCTGAGCCTCGCGACCCGAGCACCGTCGAGAAACGCACGAAGACCGGGGTTTCCACGCCCTTGCCGAGGAAGCCCGCGCGGGTGCGGCTCGTTGCGGCACCGTTGCCGCGAAACACTCCGTGTGCCGCAGCGCCGCGCGCGTGCACGACACGCTCGGGAATGCGCTCGTGGTCGAAGTGCGTGATCTTCTCACGGAGGTGATGATCTTGCAGGAGCGTCGGGCCGCGCTCACCCGCCTTGAGCGAATGGTCCGTATCGGTGAGACGGGCACCCTGCGCAGTGGTCAGATACCTGCTCTGCTGCGCACGCTTGCGTGACGCGTCGACGGGAGCGCCGGTGGCGGTCACACCGGCGGGCTCCGACTGGTCGGGTTTCGCCTCGGGTGGGTCCACCGGCGTCGTGGGCTCCTCGACGCTCGGCTCGATCGACGAAGGAGTACCTGGGACCTTGGGGGTGTCGCCGGACATGTGTTGTCTCCGATTCGTGAGCAGTGGGCAGGGATGGCCTTTCAGCGGGCTACCCGACGGCTCGGAGATCAAACGTCGTCAGCGGATCCCGTCCCACAGCACACGCAGTTCGGCCTCGACATCATCGGCCGTTCCACACGTGTCGCCGAAAACCATCTCGGTGCGGGTCGAGCCGTACGGTGCCCACCCGGGCACCCCGGTGGTCACGAACGTCACCCACGCCTGATGCATCCGCTGGGCAAGATCCCGCGGAGGATTCGGTCCGGTCAGCGCTCTGTTGCCGGGAACATCGAGATTGTCGAAGACGAAACCGATATCCAAGGCATGTGTCGCACCCAGTCGGCCGCCGAAAGCCGCTGATTTCCAATCGAATCGGTACACGTATGTGGCGGCATCACATGCCGCACGCGCCTCCGCGACGCGCAGGGCAGGGATCCGGTACATCCAGTCGCGGAGCACATGCATCAGTACCTGGCCCGGCGTCGTATCCGGGCTCGCTGCCCGGTAGGCGTCGAGGGCAGCCGGGTCGGTCAGACCGTAGGGCGCCACGATCGCGGGGAGCATGTTGTCGTCGACCGATTCGGCGACCCCGGAGGGCACGAGGAACAGCGTCATCTCGTCGTCGTTGTGGCCGATGAGGACGTCGACTTCCGATGACATGCCGGCAGCGATGCGGTCGATGGGCAGTTCCGGCAGCACCGTCCCGTCGATGCAGGGCTCGAACGCCATCGCGTGGGTGGGGATCTCACCCCATGCCTGGGGATCCGGCTCGCTGCGGATCCGCACCACCAGATCTTCCTGTACTGCGACGAGGCGCTCGGGGTCGATGGTCGAGAAGCCGGCACGGGTGGGCTCGACATCGAGTGCCTCCGCGAGGGCCTGCGACACCTTACGTGCGGTGGCGGCCGACATCGCCGCGTGCCCGGCTCCGCTCTGCGCAATCGCACGACGGAACAGTCCGTGCGCCGCCGGCATCGCCAGCAATGCACCGACACTCATCCCACCCGCCGATTCACCGACGATCGTCACGGCCTCCCGGTTGCCGCCGAACGCCGCGATGTTGTCGCGGACCCACTCGAGTGCCGCCACCTGGTCGAGCAGGCCGCGGTTGGCGGGCGCGTCGGCGAGGAGCGCAAACCCTTCGGCACCGAGGCGATAGTTGATGCTGACGAAAACGATGCCGTCGCGTGCAAAGTTCGCGCCGTCGTACAGCGGCACCGCGCTGCTGCCCTGGACGAACGCGCCGCCGTGAATCCAGACGAGCACCGGGAGCGACGCATCGAGATCGGGCGTCCACACGTTGAGATTCAGCGGGTTCTCGCCGGGAATCGCTACGTCTTCGAGGAGCTCGGAGATCGGAGGCCGGTAGGGCGCTTTGGGTGCGGTAGGACCGAATTCGGCCGCCTCGCGCACGTCGTTCCACGCCGGTGCGGGTTCGGGTGCCGCGAACCGTCGGTCGTCGAACGGCGCAGCCGCATACGGAATGCCTTTGAAGACCGCGTTACCGGCCTCGATTCTTCCCCGCACTCGGCCGCGCGTGGTCTCGACGACGGGATTCATTCGCTCTCCTCATATGCGGACCGTATCGATCGTCAGCATCGCATGCCGGACCGCCCAGGTGGCGGAAACCGACGGCCGGAACATTGTCTCGGTCCGCTCACAGTGGCGGTCGAGAGTCCGTGAGCAGAGCATTGGCTTCCTCACGGGTGAGGCCGGCGCCCTCGTCGCAGTACGCGTCGAAGTTGTCGGTGCGCGACGCCGCGGTCATCGCCGCGTCTTCCTCCGCGCTGTACGGATCCAGAAGCTCGACCTGCACCCCCACTCGCTCACCGTGTGCCCGAGCCGCTCCCGACACGCGTGCTGCGTCGGCAGTGCGTCCCGCTTGCGCCAGCGCGGCCGCCGCAGTGTGCATCGTGACGATCCACCCAGTGACTTCGCTGTCGAATTCGAGAATCGGAAGGATCTCGCGCGCAAGTTCGAGCCCCTCAGCGTGGTCTCGGGAATCTGCCGCGATTTTCGCCAGCGCCCACAGCGAGCAGATCGGTACCCACTGATAGCCGCATCGGCGACCGACTTCGACGGACTTCCGTAGGGTCGGTGCCGCCTCCAGGTCTCCGCTGCCGCGTTGAGCAATTCCCATGACCATCAGAAGTGAGGCTTCGATCCAGTCGATGCCGAGGCGGCGTGCATCGATGAGACTTCGCTGCACGATGTCCACTGCGCCGTCGTGATCACCGCACACGGTGCGGTAGTAGGCCCTCAGTGAGTCCGCGTAGGCGATGTCCGCAACGTCGCCCGTTCCGAGCAGTACCTCGCGGGCACGGTCGCTGTGGCGCTGCGCGGTCTCGGAGTCGCCGGTGAGGTCGGTGAGAAGCGCCATCCCCATCAGCGCCCTGCCGAGATGTTCCGGCTTGGGTGCGATCGGATGCTGATCGACCCTCTCGATCGCGACACGCAGAAATCCCAGCCCTTCCGACACGTTCGCCTTGCGGTACCAGAACCAATACAGAGCACCGGACAGTTCGAGTACATAATGCAGGTCGCCGTGTTCGAGCGCAGTGGTCAGTGCCGCTCGATGCTCCGCACGGTCGGCGGCCAGTTCGGAAACCGCATCCCGCGCACCGGGCCCACGGAGTTCGGCCGCCAGGGCGACTGCCCTCCGGAGGACTCGAGTGAGGTACGCGGCAACAATTCGAATCTCCTCCACGGGAGTGCGCTGTTGTGCGGCAAAATGTTTGATGGTTCGGAGCATCACGTATCGTCTGGGCGTGGTATCGGGCACGACCGACAGCAACGAGCGACGCACCAACACTCGCACAGTGTCGACCGCGCGAATCGGATCGTCTACGCCGAGCACGGCAGCAGCACCGTGGATGTCGAAGCTTCCCGCAAAGACCGAGAGAGCCCGCAATGCCCACGACGACGGTGCGTCGAGCATTCGGTAACTCCAATCGACGGTATCGACGAGTCGTCGTTGACGTGCTCCGGCGAAGCGCGGTCCGGTGGTGAGCATCGTGAACCGATCGGCAAGACCGTCGGCGATCTGACTTTCGGACAACACACACAGTTGTGCGGCAGCAAGTTCCAGCGCAAGCGGAAGTCCATCCAGACCTTCACAAATCCGATGCACTGAGGTGGAATCTGCCCTCTCGAGCGACCAGCCCGGATCGAATCGAACGGCACGATCAGCAAACAGTTCGACAGCGAATGCGAGATCGAGCGGCCTGATCTCGTAGCCGACTTCGCTGTCGACGTCCAATAGCTCTCGGCTCGTGGCAAGGATGCGGACGTGAGGGCAACGTTCCAGAATTACCGCGACGAGGTGCGCAGCTGCGACGACGAGATGCTCGCAGTTGTCGAGGATGACGAACATCCCGCGCCGGGCGATCAGAGCGGCAAGCTCTTCGGCCGTCTCCACACCCGGTAGGCCGAGGGCCTCGGCAACGGGAGCTGCGATCGGCGACCCTTCTGCGACTCCGGCGAGGTCGACGAACCAGGTATCGTCCCCGGTTCGGGGGCTTCGCGCCACCTCGAGCGCAAGCCGCGTCTTCCCCACTCCTCCGGGGCCGAACAGGGTCACCAGCGCATGACGTTCCAGCAGATCTGACACTGTCGCCAGGTCTGCCGTCCTTCCGATCAGCCGAGTACGGAATGCCGGCAGCACCGGAGGCGGAGGTTCGTCCGGCGGCCGCTGCGCAACCTCGTGCGTGAGAATCCGTTGCTCGAGTGCCTGCAGCGCGATTCCGGGATCTACGCCGAGTTCGTCCATCAGTGCCCGCCGAACGCGTCGAATCGCCGCGAGCGCGTCGGCTTGGCGCCCCCTTCGATACATCGAGAGCGCCAACAGTTCCCACGCGTGCTCGTCGAGCGGATACCGATCGACGAGTGATTCCGCGGCGTTCAGGGCCTCGCGCGTGCATCCACGAGCAAGATCGACCTCGATGAGTGCACTCGACGCGTCGCGATACAGCCCGTCCAGTCGTGTCCGCTCGGGAGCCACACACGCGAGGTGCCCGACGTCCTGGAACGGTTCGCCTCGCCACAGCCCGAGTGCCTCGTTCAGAATCGCCGCGGCATCGTCCGTGGCTGTAGGCGTCCGGGCCGTACGAACCTCATGGGCAGTCCTGATGAGAGCATCGAATCGGGCCGAGTCGAGTTCGGCGATCCGCAACGCATAATGGGGTCCGCTGCGCACTACCGGGCCGCCCTGTCCGCGGCTTCGCTGTGGGTCGAGGTGACGACGCAGTTTCGACACAGCAAAGTGCAGAGCGTTGACCGTCGGGTCCGGGACGTCGTTCCACACTTCGGCGAGAAGCTGATCCGCGCTCACCGAGTGCGGATATGCCGCCGCAAGGGCAGCAAGCAAGGCGCGTTGGCGTGGGCCGCCGAGGTCGATGGGAGTACCGTCACGGAGCGCCGCGACAGGACCGAGAACACCCACTGCGATCTGCACGTCCGCGAGTTCTGAACCACTGACGCGTGCGTCCATGGAACCCACCCCCGACTCGTCACGGCCCCTCCCCGGGGCCTGTCGACGTCGAGGCTACCGCGCTGATTCGGCGCACAAATCCGCAAAAATGCCTTTCTGCATCAGCAGCTCGGCGTAGGTGCCGGATTCGACGACGCGTCCGGCTTCCAGCACCAAGATCAGATCTGCAGCGCGCACCGTGGACAGGCGATGTGCGATGACGATACGGGTTTGGCGTAACCCGCCGATTCCCTCCACGACTGCGGCTTCGGTCACCGAATCGAGAGCGCTCGTCGCCTCGTCGAACAACAGCACCCGCGGCCGGGTCAAAAGCGCACGAGCAATTGTCACCCTCTGCCGCTGCCCACCGGAGAGACCACCGCCTTCACGAAGAACGGTGTCGTAGCCCATCGGCAGCGCAGTAATGTCCTCGTGGATCTGCGCGAGGGATGCTGCGCGCATGATGTCTTCGAACGGTGCATCGGGGTTTCCGATGGCGATATTGTCGGCAATGCTGCCGGTGAACAACGTGGAGTCCTGCGTGACGACACCGAACTGTGCACGCAACGACCGGGCTTCGATGCGCTGCGCGTCGATACCGTCGTAGAGAACCGCACCTTCCTCAGGCACGTACAACCCGAGTAGCAGACGCGCGAGCGTGCTCTTCCCCGAACCGGACCGCCCCACGAGCGCAACCGTGGCCCCCGCCGGGATCTCGCAGTCGATTCCGCGAAGCACCCATGGGGATCTCGGACTGTACCGGAATCCCACGCCGCGAAGGCTGATCGAACCCGACAGCGACGGCGCTGCAGAGACTTCGAGCCCCTGCTGTTCCGGATCGGATTCGAGGATGTCCTGGAGGCGCCGCGCGTATGCCGCGGCGGACTGCAAGTACTGTACGAGCGTGAGCAGAGATGTCACGAAACCCATTGCGGCCACCGCCATCCCGTTCACCGCAATCAGCTCCCCGAGCGACAACCGGCCATCCAGCACATGGACTGCTCCGACGAACAGCAGCACCGCAGGCGCAGCCGCACGCAACGAAGTCTGCGCGGCATCGACCAGACCGGACACGAGGGAACTTCGGACCGACACGGAGAGCGCATGTTCGAACCGTGCCGTCCATCGCGCAATCACTGCAGCCTCGGTTCCGGACGCCTTGACCGTTTCGATACCGCGGATGTTCTCGATGAGCAGGCCTTCCGCTTCAGCAGCAGTGGCGGCCTCACGCTGCTTCAGATCGACCGCGAGTCGATGCACCACGCAGATAAGAAGTGCTTGCACCGCTGTGAGAGCAAGAAGACCCGCGCCGACGCCTGGCGCCCACCACATCACGATCGCGATGTAGACGATCGCGAGTGGAGCGTCGATCAGGGCGGACACGACCCTCTCGGTGAGCAGATCTCGGATGGTGCCGATACCTCCGACCCTTTGCGCAACGTCATTCGTGCCCCTTCGCATGAAATAGGCGAAGGGCAGAGAGAACAGTCTCTCGACCGAGTATCCGCTCAGTGCCGCATCGACACGGCGACGCATCAGTGCGATGACGATGGTGCGCAACGACCCCACCACCAGCACCACGAACGCGATACCGGCCAACGCCACAGCAAGCAGGCTCAGAAGCCCGAGGTCGGATTCGGGAATGACCTTGTCGACGAACACCGCAGTGAGCAGCGGAATCACGATGCCGACTAGCTGCAAGACCACCGACGCGCACAGCATCCCGGCCGACAATGCGCGGTTGTTCTGCCAGACCAGCGAGAGGAACTCGCGTCGCCAGCGGGTATCTCGGGGCCGCGCCGGTCGGGCCTTGTCCGCAACAGTGCCCGCCGCAAATTCGATCACGACGCCCGAGTACCGCTCCGCGAAGTAGTCGTGTGCCAGGCGCTGTCGACCCCGGCTCGGGTCCACCACCACGACGTGTCGTGCCGTGACCCGGTCGACGACTACGAAATGATTGTGTTCCCAGTGCACGAGCGCGGGCAACATGGTGTGTCCGCCGACGATCGATTCTGCGGGCCGGCCGAACGCCCGCACCTCCAGTCCGTAGTCTCGCGCTGCCTGGACCAGCGCAAGCGCCGTCGTCCCGTCGCGCCCCACCGCGAGATCGTCCGCCACCTCGTTGACCGGTCTCGGGGCACCGTAGTAATCGAGAATCATCGTCAGGCAGGCCGCACCGCAGTCCGAGATCCCAGACTGGTGGCGCAACCGAATCTTGCGTCTCACGCCGCAACCCGCGCTGTCTTCTCGGCCTCACCCCAGAACCACTCGACCCGCGCGGCACGCCTGTGTTCGGCGAGCCACTCGTCGAACACGTACTGCTCGGCGATCCGCAAGGTGGAGTCATCGATCTGTGCCCGATGTACGGCGAGAACCTGCACGATCTCCCATCCGTCGTGGCCCACGCGTGCAGCCATTACGGTTCCCGGCTTCGAGGCAAGGACCAGGTTCGCGAGATCACCGTCGAGGTCACCGCGTCCGATCTCGCAGAACTCCACCTGGCCACGGTCCGCGGCCACTGCAAGACCTGCCTCACCGGTGAAGTAGCGAATCGCGTCGTCCGCGCCGTAGGCATGAACGTCGGCAACCCGTACCGCGAACTCGGATGCTTCCGCACGGCTCGGGAAGACCACCCGGACGATGCGAGCGCGGTCGAGCACATCAGGGTGGTCACGGAGCCACACCGAGGCACGATCACCGACGATGCGCCTGCGGAGCACCGCTAATTCTGCTTCTTGTCGCACTGTTCGCTCGAACATGTTCAGGCTCAGATGGTTCTGCGCCATCCAGACCTCGGTCGCGTCGCGAGTGAGCAGCCCTCGTGCCCGGCGGAACGCATCGAACGCCTCCTGCAACTGCGCATCGGTCAGCTCGACGGGCTCTTCTTCGAGCGCACTGCGGATCGTGCAGGTATCGATGAGCCCTGTGAGGAGGTCGGGACGATCCCACAACCCTTCGAGGTGCAGAATGGCGTCGCCGACCGTGAGGGTTTCTCCGTTCACCGACAGGAGGTCCGATTCGCCGACACGGCGTGCACCACGGAGGGGCCACGGGAGGAACGAGGGAGGCGACCACGACAGTGTCGTCACGCATCCGTCCGCATCGGTGATGAGCAGTGCGCTCTGGCTCGACCCGTCGAAAGGCTCGACGTGTCGCACGAGGCGCATGCGAAGTTCGCGATTGTTCTCGCGCAGCACTCGGAGGGGTTCCGCCGAGTCTGCATCGGGTGTGCTGTTCTCCAGGCGGATCACGTCCAGAAGCTCGGACAGCAACCTCACGTCGAGAGAGTGCTTTCGCGGTGGGGTGGTGAGGGTCATCGAAGTGTTCCGTTCGTCAATGATTCTGGTGATCGGTCTCTGGCAGACAGCAATAGGTCTGCGACGGCGTCCGCGATCGGGAGGCCGGTGGCCGCTTCGAGCCACAGCCATTGGCCGCCCGGATTGATCTCGAGGAAGACGTAGCGGCCGTCGGGTGTCAGGACGAAATCCAGTGCACCGTAGTTCAGATCGAACTCGGATACGAGGCGGATGCAACGCTCGGCTATCTCGTCGGGGAGCGAGTGAATCGCGTATAAGCCCGGAGTGGAATCGTATTTTCTCCAGTCACTGCGGGCGTGATTGCTTCGCTGACTGTCGATTTCGACGGCGAATGCGCGATCACCGACTACTGTCACCCGAAGTTCGACGAGCTTGGGTACATACGCCTGCGTGATCACCGGGCAGAAGCGGATGGCATCTGCCGCGGCGAGATCAAGAGTGGTCGGTACCTCCGAGAACCGGACGAAGCTCCGTCCACCCTCTCCGAGACTGGGATTATTGAAGGGCTTTGTGATGATCTGCCCGCCATGGCGATCCCAGAAGTCCAGGAACTCCGACGGATCTGTGGTGATGAGTGTCGGAGGTATCTCCAAACCGAGTACACCCGCGAGAGAAAGCTGTTCAGGCTTGCGCGACGCATACCGTATGGCCCGCATCTTTCCCGGTACCGCCAGACAATCCAGACTGTCCCACATGTACGCGGAGAACATACCGCCCTCATCTCGAACACACTCTTGTGCAATAGGATCCCCGATCTCGTGAGACGGGGCGGGTAGGTTGGGTCGCCGACACCAGATGCTGTCGACAGCATCGAGGTCGAGATGCTCGCCTGACCTCAGAAGTCTGCGTCCGGTGAGTCCCCATCGACCATACGACACCGAAAGCGCTGCATTGGCGGGGAACTCGCCCGGATCGAAGACCGTGTACCTCGCCCGGCGCTGGATCAACCGCTCGATGACGGCGTCTGCGTGCATGTCGCCGGGTTGGGTGAGAACGAGAACATGGGACATGGGGCGGAACCCTCCAGGACAGCCCGGGGCACACTTCTGCGCCCCGGGCCAAGGATCACTATGCCCCGAACGGGACACAGTTCAGCTTGCCGGCGCGATTCTCAGCACTGACTCCTCGGATCACCGGGAAGGGTAAGGTCCGGCCAGTTGCCCGAGTCCATTCGGAGCACGGTCGGTTGCTGACAGATAGGCCGGGCGCCACCCACGATGCCCGCCAACTGCGACTCGTCCAGTTCAGCACCCTCAGCAGGAATGTTCTCGATCCTGATCTTGCTCATTCAGATCTCCTCGACTGTTCCGTGCCGGACCTCCCGGCAGCACGGACATCGTTACGAGAGTGACTGTGCAGACTCTGAGCAACGAAAAAGCGCTCGACCGATGACCGGCACAGAAAACACCTTGGCGCGGGACGCACTATGCGTCCCC